>DATCWW010000050.1:0-5857 GCA_036566145.1 Gemmatimonadales bacterium | reverse complement strand
GGCCGCCTCGCGCGCCAGGACCAGCCCCAGGCCGCGCGAGCCGCCCGTCACCAGCACCGTGCGTCCGGCGAGCGAGGGCCAGCCGCCGTCCCGTAGCCACCGACTCCCCAGCCAGGCCGCAGCGGCCCAGAACGCGAGCTGAGGCAGCCTGCTTCGGCGCACCCTCAGCCCTCCCGCGGCCGGGGAGGCTCCTCTTCGACGTCCCCTCGCGGCTCGGTCAGGTCGAGCTCCTCCGGTGCCTCCTCGTTCTCCGCCTTGGATTCGAGCGCGAAGCGGCGCCGCTCTTCTTCATCCATCGTGGCGAACTCACGCCCCATGTTCTTGGCCATACAGCTCACTCCTCGTGCCGGACTCCAGGAGCGACTTGAGTCGCCCCAGATCCTGATTCAGTTGCGCCCGCGGATCGGCCCCGAACAGCGCCGCGACCGCGGCGCCTGCCTCCGTTGGCGGGTTGTAGCAGAACCGGAGATCGAGCCGGGTGCCGGTGCCCTCCCGGGAAAACCGCACCGCGCCGGCGTTCTCCAGCACCGCGCCGGGCTCGCTTCGCCAGGCGAGCAGTGCCCCGGGCGCTTCGACCGTGATCATGGCATTCCATTCCAGCGTGCCCTCCGGGCTATCCACCTCCCAGCGGCTTCGGCCGGCCCCGAGGTCCTCGACCTGGCGAACCTTCGAAAGGAAGAGCGGGAAGTTCCGATAGTCGCGCCAGAAGGCGTATACCTGCTCGACCGGCGCCTCGATCCGGAGAGTCTTCTGGATGTCCACCGTCCGCCGCCGCTCGACCGCGATGGAGGGTGCCACCGGGCTCTCCTTCAGCCGGCTCATGACCAGCCCCGCGCCGGCGGCGCGCACACCCAACCCGAGAAGCCCGCGCTGCGTGAGTCCCCACACGGCGAGCGCCAGTCCCAGTGCCACGGCCTGCCCCAGCCGCCCGCGGTCCGACTTCGGCTCCAGGTTCGCGGCCTCGAGTCCGCCGATATCCCCGGCACGGGCTCCATAGTGGCCGCCAGGGTGCCGCGAGGTCCGCCACTGACCCAACCCCCGCGTCCGCCCGTCGTCGCTGAGCTCGCTCAGAAGATCGCGCATCCAGCCCGTGAGGCGGTGGCGCCGGGCCGCGCCCTCGCGGGGGTCGAGGTAGTAGATCATACCGGCTCCTACGGCCAGGCCGACCAGCAGGTCTCGGTGTTGTCGGGACATGCCCGAAATCTCTCGTCCCGATAGCGCCGGGCCTGTGACCGCGCTCACATGTCGACCCGCCAAGTGCCGGTGTACCTTGCAGACACCATGACCGCCCCGCGCGAAGACTCCGGCAACGGCACGTTCCGGCTCTCCAGCTCGGCGTTGACCGACGGCGCGCCGATTCCGCAGATCTTCACCTGCGAGGGAAAGAACCAGTCGCTTCCGCTGGCCTGGACCGGCGTGCCCGTGAGTACCCGCAGCTTTGCCCTCATCGCGGACGATCCGGACGCGCCGAGGGGTACCTGGGTGCACTGGTTGATCTGGAACCTACCGGCCGACGCGTGCGAGCTGGGAACCGGTGTTCCCACCATTCCGGAGCTGCCGTCCGGCGCCCGTCAGGGGGCCAACGACGGCGGCGACCTGGGCTACCAGGGGCCTTGCCCGCCGCCGGGCCGCCCCCATCGTTACTTCTTTCGCCTCTTTGCGCTGGACATCTCGCTCAACCTGGCGCCGGGCGCGGACCGCTCCGCTCTCGAGGCCGCCTTCGAAGGGCATGTGCTGGCCCGTGCCGTGCTGATGGGGACTTATCAACGGTCGCGTTCATGAGACGACGGCTGGTGCTCGCCGCGGCGCTTTCCATCGCATGCCGCCCGGCCGCCAGGGGCCCCGAGGGCGTCCCCCTCCCACCCCCCGCGGCAAGCGCCACGCTGACGGACAGCACCGGCGCGCGCGTGGGTGTGGCGACCTTCAGCGTGGTGGACAGCGGCGTCCGCCTCGGGGTGAGCGTCTCCGGACTCACACCCGGACCGCACGGAATTCACATTCATGAGCAGGGCGCCTGCACCGGCCCGGACTTCGGGTCGGCCGGAGGCCATCTCAACCCCGCGGGCCGCCAGCACGGTCTCGAGAACCCGGCCGGCCCCCATGCCGGTGACCTTCCCAATCTTCTGGTCGACGCCGACGGGTCAGCCGACACTATCTTCGCGGTCTCGCCGGACCTGCTCGCCGGAGGCGAGGGCCTCTTCCACGTCGGAGGCACGGCGGTAGTGGTGCACGCCGAGCGGGACGATCAGCACACCGATCCGAGCGGCGGATCCGGGGCGCGGGTCGCCTGCGGCGTAGTGGAGCGAGGGACCTGACCGAAATCGCTGCATTCCGATGACGCTGCTCCGCCTGACCGGACAGGGCCTCTACTGTGAGGCGGGCGGATTCCACGTGGATCCCTGGGGCTCGGTGGACCGTGCCGTGGTCACCCACGCGCACGGCGACCACGTCGCCTGGGGCTGCCGGCACTACCTCACCAGCGCCGAAGGCGCCGGCGTGCTGCGGGCCCGGCTCAGCGACGACGCCCCGATCCAGGCGGCCCCGTACGGCCGATCGTTCGACCTCAACGGCGTACGGGTCTCGCTTCACCCGGCGGGGCACATCCTGGGCTCGGCGCAGGTCCGCCTGGAGCATCGGGGCGAGATCTGGGTCGTCTCCGGCGACTACAAGACCGATCCCGATCCCACCTGCACGCCCTACGAGGCGGTTCGCTGCCACACCTTCGTCACCGAATCGACTTTCGGACTGCCGATCTACCGTTGGCCGCCGCAGGCAGAGGTGCTGCACGAGGTGAATCGCTGGTGGCGGTCGAATCAGGACGCCGGGCGCACCACGCTGCTCTACGGCTACGCGCTGGGGAAGGCGCAGCGACTCCTGGCCGGCCTCGACCCCGCCATCGGGCCGATTCTCACCCACGGGGCGGTAGAGCGGATGACGGCCGCCTATCGCGCGGGTGGTGTCGTGCTGCCGCCGACCACCCACGCCGCCGCGATGGAGCGCGCTGACCGCGGCCGCGCGATCGTCATCGCCCCTCCCTCGGCGGACGGGTCCACCTGGATCCGCCGCTTCGGCGAGCATGCGACCGGCTTCGCCTCGGGCTGGATGCTGGTGCGGGGGACGCGGCGCCGACGTTCCCTCGACCGAGGGTTTCCGCTCTCCGATCACGTCGATTGGCCCAGCCTGATGGCGGCGATCGACGCCACGGGCGCCGAGCGGATCTGGGTGACCCACGGATACACCGCCCCCGTGGTGCGCTGGCTCCGGGAGCTCGGTCGCGACGCGGTCACGGTGGAGACCAGGTTCGAGGGGGAGCGCGCCGACCTCGCCGTCCCCGAGCCGGGTGCCGACCCGACCGAAGCCGAATGAGATCCTTCGCCCGACTGTACGCCGCGCTGGACGAGACCACGGCGACCAATGAGAAGGTGGCGGCGCTGGCGGAATACTTCCGCAGCGCTCCGCCGGAGGACGCCGCCTGGGCCGTGCACTTTCTCACCGGCCGGCGTCCCAAACGGCTGGTGTCGTCGCCGGACCTCCGCCGATGGGCGGCCGAGGAAGCCGGTGTGCCCGAGTGGCTCTTCGAGGAGAGCTACCAGGCGGTGGGAGACCTGGCCGAGACCATCACCCTTCTCCTGCCCGAACCGGCGGAGTCGGGAGAGGAGCGCTCCCTCGCCTGGTGGGTGGAAGAGCGGTTGCTGCCGCTCCGCGGTCAGGACCCCTCGGTGCAGCGGGAGGAGATGGTACGCGCCTGGCGCGAGCTGGATCGCCGCGAGCGCTTCGTCTGGAACAAGCTGATCACCGGCGCCTTCCGCGTCGGCGCCTCGGTGCGCCTGGTGGAGCGCGCGCTGGCCCTGGCGAGCGGTGTGGAGGAGGGCGCCATCTCCCACCGGCTCATGGGTGGCTGGGAGCCGACGCCGGAGTTCTTCCGCCGGCTGGTCTCGATGGATGTCTCCGACGCGGACGTCAGCCGCCCCTACCCCTTCTACCTGGCCTATTCATTGGAAGCGGAGCCCGAGTCGCTGGGCGATCCCGCCGAATGGCTGGCCGAGTGGAAGTGGGACGGCATCCGCGCCCAGCTGATCCGGCGCACGGGACGCACCTTTCTGTGGTCCCGCGGCGAGGAGCTCCTGAACGGTCGTTTTCCGGAAGTGGAGGAAGCGGCGGCGCTCCTGCCCGACGGCAGCGTGCTCGACGGCGAGCTGTTGCCGTGGCTCGGCGAGGCGCCGCTGCCGTTCGCGCAGCTGCAGCGCCGGATCGGGCGCACCGCCCTGAGCCGGAAGGTCCTCGCCGAGGTCCCGGTGGTGCTCGTCGCCTACGACCTGCTGGAGGAGTCGGGCGAGGACCTGCGGCCGCTCGCGCTGAGCGAGCGTCGAGGCCGACTCCTGGCCCTGCTCGCGCGCACGCCCTCGGCCGGGCGGCTGGTGCTCTCGCCGACGGTCGAGCTGCCGGACTGGGCGGCCGCGGTCGACGCCCGGCACCGGGCACGCGAGGTCGGCGCCGAGGGACTGATGCTCAAGCGGCGCGCCTCGGGGTATGGGATCGGGCGCCGGCGGGGCGACTGGTGGAAATGGAAGGTGGAGCCCTACAGCGTGGACGCCGTGCTGATGTACGCCCAGCCCGGAAGCGGGCGTCGGGCTGGACTCTTCACCGACTACACCTTCGGCGTCTGGGACGGGGAGCAGCTGGTGGCATTCGCCAAGGCCTATGCAGGCCTGACCGACGGCGAGATCCGGAAGGTGGACGCCTTCGTGCGGCGCAATACCATCGAGAAGCACGGCCCGGTGCGGGTGGTGAAGCCGGAGCTGGTCTTCGAGCTCGCGTTCGAGGGAATTCAGCGCTCCACCCGGCACAAGTCGGGCGTCGCGGTCCGCTTTCCCCGAATGATCCGCTGGCGCACCGACAAGCCGGCCTCCCAGGCCGACACGCTGGCCACGGTGCGCGGCATGCTGGCCGACTAGGAGCCCTGCCCCACCTTCTGCGACAGCGCCAGTCCTTCCCAGGTGTAGTCCCCGATGACCGCGCCGTTCGCGTGCAGCTCGAGCACCGGCGCCAGCGTGTGATTGAGATAGTCGCCGTACGCCGAGTAGATCCGCTTGAGGTGGTACTCGACCGTGGACGCGCTGGTGAACCCAGGCCCCATCGTGAGCGCGATCCTGCCGGGACTCACTTCGGCGTAGCCGGTCACGATGCCGAGCCGGGTGGCGTCGCCGATCGCCTGGCGGAACCCGACGTGCCGCGCCAGGCGCGCGGCGGCGGAATCGGCCGCCGTCGGCGTGGTGTCGCTCGCGATCGCGGAGGCGGCGACCGAGTCCGCGGGTGCGGCGGTAGCGCTGGACCCGGAGGTGGATGCGGCGCAAGCCGCGACGATGGGGAGCAGCGCGACCGCGGCCGCGCGCATGAGGGAAGCCGGCATGACGAGACTCGAGCTTGGGGGAGGAGTGGGCGCTTCCCTAGTGTACGGGCGGCGAACGGGCCCCGCTACGGACAAAGTTTGCATTGCGCCGCTGCAAGGCCGTGCACCGGTGGGGATTAGTTTCTCTCCATGCCCTGCTTCCTGTGCTCCACCTGCGGTACCCAGTATCCCGAGAGCGAAGTCCCTCCCGAGACTTGCGTGATCTGCGCCGAAGAGCGGCAGTACATCGGGTGGCAGGGCCAGCAGTGGACCACCCTCCCGGAGCTGCGGGCCGCGCATCAGGCCAGGATCGAGCCCGAGGGCCCAGGCCTGACCGGCGTGGGCAGCCGCCCGGATTTCGCCATTGCCCAGCGTGCGCTTCACCTCGCGACGGCGTCGGGCGGGATTCTCTGGGACTGCGCGGCGCTGGTCGACGACACGGTGCTCGCGGCGCTCCGGACGCGCGGC
>DATCWW010000034.1:0-5110 GCA_036566145.1 Gemmatimonadales bacterium | reverse complement strand
CGACGGTGCCCAGGAGGTGGTCGTGATCGACAACGGCTCGTACGACGGCAGCATCGACATGATGCGCCGCGAGTTTCCCTCCGTCCGGCTCAAGGTGCTGCCGTCCAATCCGGGGTACGGCGCGGCCAGCAACATCGCGTTCCGACTTTGCACGGCCGAGTATGTCCTGCTGCTGAACAGCGACACCGAGATCCGACCGGGCGCGCTGGCGGCGCTCACCCGCGCGCTGGACGACCAACCGCAGGTCGGGATCATCGGCCCCAGGCTGGAGAATCCCGACGGCTCCCTGCAGCGCTCGGTGTTCCCGTTCCCGAGCCCCTTCATCTCGCTGTTCAAACGCCAGCCGTTCGCCTTTCTCGTCGCCCGGCTGCCGGGGCTGAGGGAGTACTATCCGCTCAACTTCTCCCACAACAACCCGCGCCGGGTTCCCTGGGTCCTCGGCGCGGCCCAGGCGATCCGACGCGAGGCGTTCGACGCGGTGCGCGGGTTCGACGAGACCTACGTGATGTATTACGAGGAGGTCGATCTCTGCTATCGGATGCGCAAGGCGGGCTGGGAGACCCGGTTCGATCCCTCGAGCACCATCATGCACGTGGGGGGCGCGTCCACCCGGCAGCGGCGCCAGGAAATGCTGGTGCGGCTCACCCTGAGCTCCCTGGCGTTTCATCGACATCACGACCGCGGCGTCCGGCTCGCGCTGGCGCGACTGGTTCTCCGGGCGAGCGCGCGGTTCTGGCTGACCCGTGATACGCTGCGGTACCATCTGACCCGGGGTAAACCTCAGCGCGAGCGCCTCGCGCAGGACCGCGAGGTGTGGCGCGAGGTTCTCACCCGGACCTCCACGGAGTGATGACCGCAGGCCCGCTCCGCCTCCTCTTTCTGGCCCCCTTCCCACCCAGGCGCGACGCCACCCACGGAGGCAGTCGGGCGATCGCCGACCTCGTGAGCGCGCTCGCGACGCGGCACCGGGTCGCTCTCCTGTACCTGTCCGGTGCGGATGATCCACCAGTCGATCCGTTGCTCGAGCGACACTGCGATCTCATCATTGGAACCAGACTGCCATCGCCCGCCGGCCCGCTTGGACGCCTGCGCCACCGCGTCGGCCTGGCCGCCGGGCTTCTGCGAGGGCGACCGCTGTGGGTCTCAGGGTGGAGCAGTTCGGAATTCATGACCGTGCTCCGGCGGGTCGCGCGCGACTGGCGTCCCGACGTGGTGCAGCTCGAGTACCACCTCATGGGCCGGTACCTCGCCGCCCTGCGCGATCTGCCCGTACCCCGGGTGCTGCGGCAACACGAGCCGGGAACGGCGACCGCTACGGACCGCGAGCGCTTGCGCCGCGGCGCCGCTCGACTGGCTGCACCGCTGGACCGCTGGGCGTGGGGCCGGTACGAGCGGCGCCTGATGGGTCAGGTCCAGGCCGTGGTCGCGCTCACCCAGCGGGACGAGACAGCGCTTCGCCAGCTGGGGAGCCGGGCCCCGATCGTGCGCATTCCGCTCGGCGTGCCCATTCCTTCCGCGGTCCTCAGCCCCAGTGGGCACGGGAATCCGGCGGTGCTCTTCGTCGGCAGTTTCGCTCACCCGCCGAATGCCGAGGCGGCCGAGCGTCTGGTGCGGAGTATCTTCCCGCTCGTCCGGGGTGAGGTGCCCGACGCACAGCTGTGGATCGTCGGAGCGGACCCGCCCCCCGAGCTGCGCCGTGGGGTCGGGGGAGGCATAGAGGTGACCGGCCGAGTGCCCGACGTGACGCCGTATCTCGATGCCGCTGCGGTGTTCGCCGCACCGCTCCAGCTCGGTGGCGGGATGCGAGTGAAGGTGCTCGAGGCCTTGGCTGCAGGAAAGGCGGTGGTCGCGTCGTCCAGGGCGGTGGAAGGGCTGGACGTCGCGAACGAAGACCAACTCCTGCTGGCAGAGAGCGACCAGGAGGCCGCGGCGGCCATCGTGGGGCTGCTCCGGGAGCCGGGCCGTCGTCTCGCGCTCGCGCGGCGGGCACGGGAATGGGCGACGGCCAACCTTGGCCAGGAACGCGTGACCCTGGCGTTCGAGCAGCTATACGCGTCGCTGCTCCGATGAGGCGGCGCCGACGTTTCGCAATGCCGGCCGCCCTCCGTCATGCCGACTGGCGCTTCCTGCTCCCTGGCTCCGGCGACGGAGTCTACGGCCACCTGGCTCTGCTCGGAGGGCCGGAGGCCCTGGCCGACAGCCTGCTTCGGAGTGGAATCGCCCGGCGGGTGAGTCGGGAGGTTCCCCACGACGGTGGAGCGGACGCGCTCGTGGTCCTCAGCGGCGCCCGGGTGTCTCTGGACAGCGCCTTCCGTTGTCTGGCGCCCGGAGGCGCGTTCTACCTGGAGATCGACCGGCGCCGGGCGAATCGTCTGACCTGGAGCGCGCAACGAGTCGAGCGGACTCTTCGGCGAGCCGGGCTGACGCCGACGGCCGCCTACTGGGTTCTGCCGAGCTTCGAGGCCGCCGCCTGTTATTGCCCGCTGGGGCGTCCGGAGGCGCTGCGCTGGTGCCTGACCGCCCTCTATCCGGCGACCGGCCTGCTCCGCCGTCTGCTCAGATTCGGCGCGGGGGCCTGGCTGGGCCGACGACGCGCCGAGACCGCGCCGCCAGGAATATGCTTTGCCGTGACCGGCACCGCCGGGCCTCCCGGTGCGCCACTTCCCGGCCCGCTAGGCTCCGCCCTGCCTGACGGGCGCTCCATGCCCGAGGAGATCCGCCCGGTCATGCTCACGCGCGGGTCCGACGACTTCACCCGGGTGATCCTGCTGCCGTTCGCGAAGGACGCGCGGGCGCCGGACGGAGTGCTCAAGGTCGGTCGTTTCCCCGAGCGAAACGCCGGGACCGAAGCCGAGCAACAGGTGCTGGGGCGCATCCGGGATTCGCTGTCCGCGCCGTGGCGCGATTCGGTCCCCGAACCCCGAGGCCTCGCGCGGTGGGGCGCGCTCAGGCTCGGGTGGGAGAGCTGCGCGCCGGGTCGGCTCCTTTCCACGACTCCCGTGGGTCCGGGACGCGCCGCCCGCGCTCGGCTGCTCCAGGAGCTGGAATCGGTCACGGAGTGGCTGGTCGCGCTGCATGGGAGCCGCGCCTTCCCGCCCGAGACCTGGGGCGACGCCGCGCTCCAGCGCTGGGTCGAGGCACCTCTGACGGCCTACGCCGAGTGCTTCGGCTTGACCGGCTCGGAAAGCGATCTCTTCAGGTTGGCGCGCGCGCGCGGTGATGCTCTCCGTGGCGTCGGCGTCCCGATCGTGTGGGAGCACTACGACCTCGGACCGTGGAACGTCTACCGAGACGGCCATCGTCTCTGCGTCATCGATTGGGAGAACAGTACGCCCAAGCTGCCCCTGGCGGACCTGCTCTATTTCGTGACCCATTGGAGCGCGCGGGCCCGGAGCGTTCGGGGAGACGAGGCGGACCTTCGCCACTTTCAGGAGCTGTTCTGCCGGCGCGACCACCCCGACCCCTACCTGGCGGCGGCGCACCGCGCGATCGGCACGTACAGCTCACGCTTGGCCCTCGACCAGCGGGTGTACCCGCTCATTCTGCTGCGGCTCTGGGTGCTTCACGCGGTCGGGCTGGCTGCGCGGGGCCGGATCGCCGGCGGAGCCGCCCACGCCTCGCGCGCCGGCAATCGGTTCGTTCAGTACGTCGAGCTGCTCGCGGACACGCGCCTGATGATGGAGACCTCGTAGAGGACCCGGCCGCCGCGGTCGCGGAAGGTGCGGAGCGGCTGGAGGACCAGACCGAGCGAGTCCGCCCACTGGAGAAACCGATCCTGGGCACCGACCCCGCTGTCGCCGCTGCGCGGATGCATGATGACGAGGACCCGGTTGGCGGCGAAGTCACGGGCGAGGATGTCGGCGGTCTGCTGCCGGGAGAGCGGGAGGCGAAAGGCCATCCACAGGTCCCGGCAGGCCCGCCGGGTCCGGTCGGTGCCCAGCGCGTACACCTGGTTGTGCATGCCCCAGTCCACGAAGTTGATCCGGTCGGGCGGCTCCCGGTTCAGGAAGGCGGACAGCTGGTAGATGACCGGGCTCAACCGCGGCCGCAGGCGCTCCTCCGCCTGGTAGACCAGCGCATACGCGCGAGTGACCCTGAGGTCGGACAGGGCGAGTGCCACCAGCAGCAGGAGGGCGCCCCCGCGGCGAAGGCGCGACGTCGTGCCGGCGAGCTCGGCGAGTCCCGCGGTCAGGAGCAGCAGGTGGAAGGGAAAGAGCATCATCATGTGGTGCGGCCCACCCGCACGCTCGGTGATCACGATCTGGGCCAGGATCAGGGCGAAGAGCACCCCGTACCCGAGGACGAACCGGTCGCCCAGAGCCAGGCGGGGAGATGACCGGGCCGCCCTGGCGCGCTGCCACCACGTCAGGCCCAGCACTGCGAGGCCCACGAGGGTGGCGTAATTGACCAGCGTGGGGTGCGGGAGCGGGCTGTCCGTCATCCACTGGTGCACCACGCGACCGTCCATCGCCCCGGCATAGGCGGCGATCAGCGCGGGTATGCGGGCGGTGATACTGCGGTCCGCCTCCTGAGTCTCCAGGAACAGCGGCGCGATCTGACGCAGTCCCATGGCCAGCACGACGAGGAGCAGCGTCGCCACCGGCGCCAGCAGTCGCGCCGGGTCGCGGCGATACATCGATGCCAGCTCGGGCCGGAAGAGAAGCAACGTCGTCGGCACCAGGGCCAGGACGAACCAGATGAAGTTCAGCTTGTCGAAGACCCCGAGGGCGCAGGCCGCGGCCGTGCCCCACAGCAGGGCAGAGGAGCCACCGGCGAGCGCGCGGTAGAGACAGTACAGCGCCACCAGCTTCAGCGGCATCATCAGGACGATGGGGCCCCAGTCCACCTTGGTGAGCATGACGAAGACCGGATCGAGCGCGACAAGCGCCGCGGCCGTCGCCGCGGCCCCCGGGCGCAGGCTGAGGCGGGCGAGGGCATAGGTGAGCACGATCGAAGCCATCGAGATCACGATGGCGGGCCAGCGGATCGTCGCCGCCGAGACGCCGAGCAGGGCGAAGATCGGCGCGAAGAGATACGCCTTCAGCGCGCCGATGTAATTCATCAGCAGGACCGGCACGCCGAACAGGCGCCGATAGATGAAGCTCGCGCT
>DATCWW010000030.1:0-7184 GCA_036566145.1 Gemmatimonadales bacterium | reverse complement strand
GCCGCCGACGCAGGGGCTGCCGCCCGACTCGACCGCCGCGCCGGTGCGGGCGCCGGTGCCGCTCACCGAGCGGCTCACCGGTGTGCTCGGGCTCGCCGCGATCATCGGCCTGGGGGTGGCGCTGTCGCGCGATCGGCGGAGCATCCGCTGGCGGGTCGTGGCCTGGGGACTGGGGCTGCAGGTGACCTTCGCGATCTTCGTGCTCCGGGTGCCCGCGGGCCAGGCGCTGTTCCGCGAGCTGGGTGCGTTCGTCACCGCGGTCCTCCACTACTCCTACGCCGGGTCGGCTTTCGTCTTCGGCGAGCTGGGCAAGCCCGACTCGAAGCTCGGCGTGGTGTTCGCCTTGCAGATCCTTCCGGCCATCATCTACGTGTCGGCGCTGTTCGCGATCATGTACTACCTCGGCATCATGCAGGTCGTGGTGCGGGCGTTCGCGACGGTCATGAGCCGGGTGATGGGCGCGAGCGGCGCGGAGAGCCTCAACGTGGCGGCCTCGATCTTCATGGGGCAGACCGAGGCGCCGCTCACGATCCGTCCGTTCCTCCCCCGGATGACCCGGTCCGAGCTGATGACGGTGATGACCTCGGGGATGGCCCACATCTCGGGCTCGATCATGGTGGCCTACATCGCCTTCGGCATCGAGGCGCGGCACCTGCTCACGGCCGTGATCATGACGGCGCCGGGCACCATCATGATGTCGAAGCTGTTCGAGCCGGAAACCGAGACGCCGGAGACCTACGGCAACGTGCGCCTCGCCATTCCCAAGACCGACGTCAACCTGGTAGACGCGGCCGCCCGGGGCACCAGCGAGGGGCTGCAGCTGATGCTCAACGTCATCGCGATGCTCATCTCCTTCATCGCGCTGGTGGCGCTCCTCAACGGCGGCTTCGGCGCACTGCACGGGTGGCTGCCCTGGTTCCCCGCGGACCTGCAGACGGTGCTGGGATGGATCTTCCGTCCGATCGCGTGGATCATGGGCGTGTCGTGGCACGACAGCGGGACCGTCGGGGCGCTGCTCGGCACCCGGATGGTGCTCAACGAGTTCATCGCCTACGCCCAGCTCGGGCCGATGAAAGACACGCTCGACCCGCGGTCGTTCACCATCGCCTCGTTCGCACTGGCCGGGTTCGCCAACTTCAGCTCGGTCGGGATTCAGCTGGGCGGCATCGGCGCGCTCGCGCCGGAGCGCAAGGGCGACCTGGCCCGGCTCGGGTTCCGCGCGATGCTCGCGGGCACGCTGGCCAACTTCCTCTCCGCCACCATCGCGGGGATCCTGCTGTGAGCGAGGAGAGCGCCGGCGCCGGCGACCGGATCACCGCGGCCGCCCGGGCCGTCGGCGAGCGTCTGGAGCGGATCCCCGAGGTCGCGATCGTGCTGGGGAGCGGAATGGGTCTGCTCGCGGACCGACTGACCCGGCCCCGACGGATCCCGTACGCCGAGATTCCCCATTTCCCACGGACAACGGTGGTCGGGCACCAGGGTGAACTGGTGGCCGGGTCGCTCGGGGGCGCGCCGGTGCTGTTGCAGAGCGGGCGCTTTCACCTGTACGAGGGGCATCCGCCCGAGACGGTCGCGCTGCCCGTCCGGGTCTTCGCCGAGCTCGGGGTGAAAACCCTGTTACTCACCAACGCGGCCGGGGGAATCCGGCGCGGCTTCGCCCGCGGGGTGTTGATGCTGATCGCCGATCACGTGAACCTGACCTTCCGCAATCCGCTGATCGGGCAAACTCTGCCGGGCGAAGAACGATTCCCCGACATGTCGAATCCCTACGACCCGGAGCTTCGGGCACTGGCCCGCGAGGTGGCCAAGCGGCGGAGGGTGACGCTGGAGGAGGGGGTCTACATCCAGGTGCTGGGCCCGAGCTACGAGACGCCGGCTGAGATCCGGATGGCCGAGCGGATGGGCGCGGACGCGATCGGCATGTCCACCGCGGTGGAGGTCATCGTCGCCCGGGCGCGCGGGCTCCGCTGCCTCGCCTTCTCCACCATCAGCAATCCTGCGGCCGGCACTACCCACGAGCGGCTGGATCACGCGGAGGTGATCGCCACGACGCGGGAAGTCGCCGGACAGCTGGAGCAGCTGGTGGAAGGGGTCGTTACGGCGTTGTAGGCAGAGCGGGGACCCGATGGTCCAGCGGCCCACGGCCTCGGCCCAGACCCGGTGCCGCGGCGATCGCCCGGTGGACGTAGTCGAGGGCATCCGCGATCGCACGCTCCAGCGGGCGCCCGAGCGCGAGGCCCGCGGTGACCGCCGCCGAGAGGGTACAGCCGGTGCCGTGGGTCGAGGTGGTGGCGAGACGAGGGCGCCCGTAGTGCCTGCTGCCGTCGGGAGTGACCAGCACGTCCACGACCTCGTCGCCGGCGAGATGGCCGCCCTTCACCAGCGCGGCGGCGGCGCCGAAGCGGAGGAGCGTCTCACCGGCGCGCTCCATCGAGGCCACGTCGTGCACGGCGCGGCCGGTGAGGATCGCGGCCTCATCGAGGTTGGGCGTGACCAGCGCGGCGAGCGGCAGCAGGGTCTCGCGGACGACCTCCTCGGCCTCGGCGGTCAGCAGGCGGTGGCCGGAGGTCGAGACCATGACCGGGTCCACCACCAGCGGCGTCCAGCCGTTCTCGCGCACCGCCTTGGCCACCAGGCGGACGAGCGCGGCGTCGGCCAGCATCCCGGTCTTGAGCGCGTCTGGCGGCAGGTCCTCGGCCAGGGCGGTGAGCTGCTCGCCCACCATGGCTTCGCTCACCGGCTCGATGGCGCGCACGCCGACGGTGTTCTGCGCCGTGAGGGCGACGATGACCGAGGTGCCGAAGACCCCGAATTGCTGGAAGGTCTTGAGGTCGGCCTGGATCCCGGCGCCGCCGCCGGAGTCCGAGCCCGCGATGGTGAGGGCGATCTTCATCTGTCGAGCGTATCCATGGCCGGCTCCCTGCTGACCACCATTCGCGATCTGCACCGCCGTCGCGCCCGCGAGCGCCGCGGCCTGGCGCTCGCCGAAGGCGTGCGGCTGCTGGAAGAGGCGCTGGCGGCCCGGGTCCCGATCCGCGGCGCCGCCGTGGCGCCCGGGCTGGAAGGTACTGCCCGCGGCACGGCGCTCAAGAGCGCGCTCGAGCGCGCCGGTGTGCGGGTGGAGAGGGTGAGCGACGCCGAGCTCGAGAGCCTGGCCGACACCGACCAGCCGCAGGGCGTAGTAGCGGTGATCGAGCCGCGGGAGTGGCGGCTGGAGGATCTCGCCCCCGCGCCGGGCAGGCCGGTCCTGGTCCTGGACGCGGTGCAGGACCCCGGCAACGTGGGCACCATCCTGCGGACCACACTCGGGCTCGGTGGGGCGGGCGTCGTGGCGCTCAAAGGCACGGCTGACCTCCACAACACCAAGGTGCTGCGCGGCAGCATGGGCGCGCTGTTCCGGCTGCCCGCCGTGGCCGCCGATGCCGCCGACTATCTCGCCTGGGCGAAGTCGACCGGGCTCGACACCTGGGTCACCGCCGCCGACGGCGAGCCGCTGGGAAAGCGGACCAGAGCGGACCACCCGGTCGCGCTGGTCCTGGGGAACGAGGGCGCCGGCGTCGGCGCGGCACTGTCGGCGGCGGCGCACCGGCGGGTGGCGATCCCACTCGCGCCGGGGGTCGAGTCGCTCAACGTGGCGGTGGCGGCCGGAATCCTTCTCTACGAGGTGGCGCGTGGTGTTTGAGGGCGTGCCGACGGGCATCGTGGTCGGGGCCGCGGCGGTGTTCGGCGCGGTATTCGGGAGCTTCCTCAATGTCTGCATCCTGCGCTGGGGCGCCGAGCCCAAGCAGTCGGTGGTGCGGCCGCCCTCACGGTGCCCCAGGTGCGGGCACTCGCTGAGCTGGTACGAGAACGTGCCGGTTTTCTCCTGGCTCGTCCTGCGCGGCCGCTGCCGCGGATGCGGGCTGCCCATCTCGATTCAGTACCCGCTGATCGAGCTGGCGGTGGCCGTGATCTGGGGTGGGATGGTCTGGTGGTTCGGTCCCGGCCTCGCCGCGGTGGCGGGGGCGGTGTTCTTCACGATCCTGCTCGGAATCGCGGTCACCGACGCGCGGGCCTACATCATTCCGGACGAGTTCAGCCTCGGCGGGCTGGTCATCGGCCTGGTGCTCGCGGCGCTGGCAGGGTGGAATTCGTTTCTGGTCGCGGCTCTGGGAGCCGCCGTCGGGTTCGGTCTCCTCTGGCTGGTGGCGGTCGGAGGGACCTGGCTGTTCAAGCAGGAGGCGATGGGCGGTGGCGACATCAAGATGATGGCGATGGTCGGCGCGTTCGTCGGTTGGAAGGGCGTCCTGCTCACCGTCTTTCTGGGCGCCTTGCTGGGGAGCCTCATCTTCGTCCCTCTCACCCTGGCCGGCAGCAAGCGGCTGGTGCCGTTCGGCATCTTTCTCGCCCTCGGCGCGGCCGCCGCCTATCTGGTCGGCCCGGAGATTCTGGCATGGTACGGCCGCTTTCTGACCGGCGCGTGATCGTGCGGTGCGCTCTGCTCGCCATCGTGCTCTCCGGCGCCGCCTGCCGGGGGGAGGCCAGACAGACCAGCGCGAACGACGCCACGCTCGCCCGCATGGTGGACAGCCTGCGCGCCCCCGTGGAGCGCGCGGTGGGGCTGGTCTTCACCTCGACGCCCCGCTCGGCCATGCGGACCAAGGAACAGGTCCGCGGATACCTGACCCGGAAACTGGACGAGGAACTCCCGCCTGCCCGGCTCCGGGGCCTGGAGACCACCTACCGGCTTTTCGGCCTCCTTCCGGACACGCTGCACCTTCGCGCGCTGTTGCTGAATCTCTACACCGAGCAGGTCGCCGGATTCTACGATCCCGACTCCGCGACGCTGTTCGGCGTCGAGGGGTCCGACCCGGAGCGGCTCCGGCTCGTGCTCGCCCATGAGATGATCCATGCCCTGCAGGGACAACATCTCCGCCTCGACTCGATCCTGGACGACCGGCGCAACAACGACCGCCTGACGGCCGCCCAGGCGATCCTCGAAGGCCAGGCGACGCTGGCTTCCCTCGACGTGCTCGCCCCCGGCCAGGACGTGGCACAGAACCCGCAGTTCTGGGAGCTCTACCGGGATCAGGTCCGGCAACAGCAGGCCTCGATGCCGGTCTTCCGGGAGGCGCCCCTCATCCTGCGGGAGTCCCTGATCTTTCCCTATCTCCAGGGGGCCGAGTTCATGCACTGGTGGGCGGAGTCGCCGTTCCGGGACACGATGCCCTACGGCCGGCGCATGCCTCAGTCCACCGAGCAGATCCTCCATCCCGAGCGCTACGCGCGGAGCGACCTCCCGGTCGGATTGGCGTTTCCGGCGGAGTCGGATGTGCTCTACGAGGATGTCCTGGGCGAGAACGAGATCCGGGTCGTGCTGGCGCACCTGGCCGGGTCCGACGAAGTGCAGACCGTGTTGCCGCTCGGGTGGGGCGGGGATCGGTATCGTCTCTACCAGACCACCGGCGGACCCGCGCTCGTCTGGTACGCGACCTGGGACGAGGCGGCCTCGGCAGGACGCTTTCTCCGCTCGGCCGCCGGACTCCACCGCACGCCGCGCCCCCAATACCGGGCCGCGCTGGACAGTCTCGATCTCGAGGGCCGCGCGGCGACTCGGTACGTCCTCGCGCCGTCCGGCTGGGCCCGGTGGCGGGCGCTGCCAGCGGTGACGGTGACGGCACGATGAGCGCCCGCGTCGGCGTAGTGCTGCTCGGCCTCGCCCTCCAGCCGGCGGCACTCTTCGCCCAGCGCCAGAGCGAGCTGATCCGGATGGCGGACAGCCTCATCCCGTACGTCGAGGGCGCGAGCGGGCTCACCTTCCTGCGGCCGCCGCGGCTCGGTCTCCGGACCCGCGCCGAAGTGCGGCAGTACGTGGATCAGATCTACCGGCGGGAGCTTTCGCCCGAGCGGGTCACCTCGATCGCCACCGCCTACCATCTCCTCGGCCTCCTGCCGGACACCGCGGGCTTTTCCCGTCTCGTGGTGGACCTGCATTCGGAAGAGCTCCGGGGCTACTACGACCCGCCCACCGATTCACTTTTCTGCGTGGCGGGCAGCAGCGCGCCGGAACTGAAGGAAGTGATGGCCCACGAGCTGGTGCATGCGGTCCAGGCGCAGTATGAGGACCTCCACCCCGAGCGGGAGCGCGGGTGGGACAACGATACCCGCACCGCGTTCCACGCCCTGATCGAGGGTCAGGCCACCTACGCCACCATGCGGCTCCTCGCGCCGCACCGGAACGTGGTGGCCGAAACCGCCATCTGGGATTTCATCACCAGCCACCTTCGGGCCGGCCCGATGGCGCGTCCGGCCTATCGCCGCTCTCCGCTCTGGCTGCGCGAGAGTCTGCTCGCTCCCTACCTCTACGGCGCGCAATTCGTGAACTACTGGCACGCGTCCAATTTCGCCGACACGCTGCCCTTCGGGCCGAGACTGCCGGTATCCACCGAGCAGATCCTGCACTTCGATCGCTACGCCGCGGGAGATCGCCCGGTCCGGCTGCGCTTCCGCGATGAGGCCGACGGTGGTCCGGGACTGGCCGAGGACGTCGTGGGCGAGCTGGAGCTGCAGATGCTCGTCGCCCAGATGGCCGGCGCCGCCAGTCTGGGGCGCCCGGCGCCGCTGGGATGGGGCGGCGACCGATATCGGCTCATCGACACGCCCGCGGGAGCGGCGCTGGTGTGGTACCTGGCCTGGGACGATCCGGAGTCGGCGGCGGCTTTCCGCAAGGGCACCGGCGCGGCGCTGGCCGCCCGGCGCCTGCCCGGATACCGGGTCGCCTTCGACACACTCACACTGGGCGGAGCGCCGGCCGATCGGTACGTGGTAGCGCCGACCGACTGGCCGGGTTGGCAGCGCCTGCCGGTGGCGGAGGTGGCGCGCTGATGGCGAGGAATCCCGTCTCCCGCCGGACGCTCCTCCATACCGGCGCCTGCCTGGCCGCCGTCGGGCTGTTGGGGTGGCGCCGCGAACGGATATCCCGGCTGGTCCCTCAACTGGGACCGAGTGCCGCGGAGCGGCTGGGGTATCCCCGGAAGGCGAAGCTGATCATCATCCACGCCGACGACATCGGGTTCTGCCGTTCGGTCAACCGGGCGGCGATGACGGCTTTCGATCGCGGCGCGACTCGCACCAGCACTTCCTCCAGATGGCCGGCCCGGAGGCGTTCGGCGTCCTCGCCCGGGTGGCGGGTGAGTACCGGCTGC
>DATCWW010000075.1:0-9839 GCA_036566145.1 Gemmatimonadales bacterium | reverse complement strand
CGGCCCGGACGGATTCCTCGTGACCCCGTCCAACCCGAAGGAGGGCGAGGCCTACACCGTGACCACGCCGGGCGGCCAGCGGTTCAGCGGGACGGTGCAGCTTCATTTGCCGCGGCAGACGGTCGCGGGCACGGTAGCGGAGCTGGACGACGGGTGGTTCCGAGTCCTCACCTGGCGCGATGCGACGGGCGCCACCGGCGTCTGGGCCTGGGTCTCGACCTATGGCGGTCGGCGAGGAGAGGTGGATCGGTTCAGGGAGGATTCCCAGGCAGCGCTGGAGCGGATGTTCGGATGACGCCGTCATCCAGAGCGAAGCGGAGGACCTGGCCCGGAGGTCGATCGACCCCGACCTAGGTCCTTCGGTCGCTTCGCTCCCTCAGGATGACAAGCACGCGATCTGCTCCCTGCATACCCCGCTATCTGCTCCGTGCCGACCGACTCCCCGTCCGGATTCTCACCGTCCGCTCCAGTTCGTCCATGTGCTGAAGCACCTTGCGGCGCAGGTCGGCGGGCAGGCGCGGATGGTCGCGCAGCCACCCGTGCACCACCTGGAGCGCCGAGTCGGTGGTCTGTCCCTGCATAAACGCCGCGAGCCAGCTCTCCAGAAAGAAGATCCGGCGGTGCGCCTGGATGTAGGGCAGCGAGTCCAGCGCGGGCCGGAGCCACGGGAAAGTCAGGCGCTCGTGCTCCAGCGCGTTGAACGGTCCCAGGCTTCCGGTGGCCCACTCCTCATTGAGCGCAGAGTCCGCGAACCAGCGGACGAAGTACTCGCGCTTGGTCTCCGAGCTGGGCCGCCCGGCGCCCGCGATGAACGCCCGCCGGCGCCCATCCGGCGTCGTGTCCCTCCGCTCCTGCTGTACGTAGCGCCGCTGGGCCGAGGCGGCGCCGAGCTCGAGCAGGCGGGTGACGGCGTTCCAGCGGGAGGGGTCGCGCAGCGGCTCCCCGGCGACCGAGTCCGCGTCGAGCAGCGAGTCCAGCGCGAGGACGCCGGTGGGTGACGTCGCAAGGCCGATGAACCCGTCGCTGTAAGCCTTGCGGACGCCGTACGGCAGCGTCCGATCGTCGGCGCCGCTCCGCAGCACTCGCTCCACCTCGAGCTGGAGACCGCCCCGCTCCCCGGGCCCCAAGTACGCCTCCACCGCACGCCCCAATCGCCCGATGAGCACGGGCACGATCTGCTCGTCCCGCTCCCCCGGCAGCTCCTGAAGCACCAGGCGCACGAACCGCTCGGGCGGCATCCGGTACGCGCGCACCTGGTCCCAGAGCGCACCCCACAGCATCGCCCGAAGGAAATTGTCGTCCACCCCGTGGAGCGCGCCCCGCTCCAGCGCGGCGACGCTGGCGCTGTCGAGGAGCAGCAGGAAGTAGCCGTAGTCTCCCGCGTTGGCGAACACGTAGTCGGGCGCGGGGAGCCCGCGCGTCTTGACGACCTCGGTGACGCTGTCGCGCAGCTCCACCGGAATCCGGACCGGCGGACGATCGGCATAGGCGAGCAGGACCTCCGTCCGCTCGGTCCACGGGCGGGTTCCCGACAGAGCGCGGGCCGGCCGCTGCGCCAGCGCCAGCCGCGCGATGTGGCCGTTCCGGATCAGCAGCCGCTGCTCCACGACCGGCATGCCCGGCCGCAGCATGAAGTCCCGGCCGAACCCCTCGAGCGACCGCCCCGCCGCCGAGCCGACCGCGCCCAGCAGGTCGCGCCAGCCGGCGTTGCCGAATGCGTGGCGGTGGAGGAACCCCTGCACTCCCCGCTGGAAGGCGTCGTTCCCCACTAGGTACTCGAGCTGCTTGAGTACCGCCGGCGCCTTGTTGTAGACGATCGCGCCGTAGTTGCTCTTCGCCTGATCGAGGTTTGGCAGCGTCTGGTACAGCGGCCGGGTGCCCTCGGTGCGGTCCACGCCGTACGCCGAGGGCTTGTTGCCGAGGTAGAAGGTCTTCCAGGCGTCGGAGTCGGGCTCGAGGTCGGCCAGGGCCTTCGCCGCCATGAAGGTGGCGAACCCTTCCTTGAGCCAGAGGTCGTCGAACCAGCGCATGGTCACCAGATCGCCGAACCACTGGTGCGCGGCTTCGTGGAGAATCGTGGAGTAGCGCGCGAGCCGGCGGGGCAGGGTGGGGCGCTCGCGGAAGACGAACGCGTCTTCGCTGTAGAACACGGCGCCCGGATGCTCCATTCCACCGAAGGGGAAGGCGGGCGCGAGCACGAAGTCGAACTTGGCGAACGGATAGGCTCGTCCGAAGTACCGCTCCATCCAGCCCAGCGCCCGGCCGTTGAGGGCGATCAGGGTATCCAGATCGGCTTCCCGGGCGCGCGAGCGGCGTACGTACGCGGTGATGCTCCTGCCCTCCACGCTCGCCTGGGCATGCGCCCATGGCCCCGCCGCGAACGCGATCAGGTAGGTGCTGATCGGCGGCGTTTCGGCGAAGCGGGTGGTGACGCCGCCGGCCGCGGTGTCGGCGGAGAGCGCCGGCCCGTTCGCCACCACCGACCAGGCGGCGGGTGCGGTGAGCGCCAGGCGCACGCGGGCCTTGAGATCGGGCTGGTCGAAGCAGGGGAAGAGCTGGTTCGCGTCGGCGGGGACCAGCAGCGTGTAGAGGTAGGTGCTTCCGTCGGACGGATCGTCGCTCCTGATGATGCTCGCACCGCTGGGCGCGATATCGGCCACGAACTCGATCCCCACCCCGTTCTCGCCCGCGCGGAGACGGGGCGCGGGCAGGATCAGGTGACCATGCCGGAGCTCCGGCCGGTCCAGCACGGCGCCGTTCACCGTCACCCTGCCGAGCCGGCGGCCGCGGAAGTCGAGGACAACGTCGCCTCGGCCGGAGCGGCGGAACCCGATCGCGACCCGCCCGGGCGCGCTGTCCGGGCTCGTGAGATCGAGCGCCAGATCGTACCGCACGTCGGTGATCGCCGCTGCCCGGTCGCGTGCCAGGGTCTCCGAGACTCCCGGACCGATCGCCGAGGCGGAGTCAGCCGGGGCCTGGAGCAAGCCGGCGGTCAGGAGGAAGAGGGACGAGATGGGCAGAGGCACGCGGTCAATCTATCCGGTGCCGGCTGACAGGCCGGCGGGGATCCTTCCATATTGCGCCGATGGACGATCGCTTCATGGGACTCGCGATCGGCGTGATCTGGCTCGCCTGGCTGTTCTACTGGTGGCTCTCGGCGCGGGATGTGAAGCGCACCAGCCGGCAGGAGCCTGCCCGCGACCAGCTGACCTACCGCATTCCCCTCGTGCTCGGCATCCTCTGCCTCAGCGCCCCCGGCTGGATTCCGCCGGTGCTGCATCGTCGCTTCGTGCCGCCCGGTGCGCCGGCACAGGCCGCCGGCCTCGCGCTGCTGGCCGCGGGCCTGGGATTCTCCGTGTGGGCGCGACGGCATCTCGGCCGCAACTGGAGCGCGTCGGTGGTGGTGAAGGAGGATCATGCCCTGATCCGGAGCGGCCCCTACCGTCGAGTGCGCCATCCGATCTACACCGGCATGCTGCTCGCCTTCCTGGGCACCGCCGTGGCCGTGGGCGAATGGCGGGGGCTGGTCGGACTCGTGCTGGCGTTCGTGTCCTTCCTGCTCAAGAGCCGGATGGAGGAGGCGCGAATGGCGGAGACCTTCCCTGAATACTCGGAGTACCGGCGGCACACCGCTTCGCTCATTCCGGGGATATACTGAGAGGTGGCGGGGGGCCCGGCCTGCCGTAGGGCCGGCGCAACGGCCCGGCAATCGCGGTCATTCGCTAAGTGTAAGTATCTACTTTTCAGCAACTTCCAGGCGCACCGGCCGGCCGGCCAGGGCCCGGTTCCTGCATCGGCGCGCCTTCATCATGTTGATGCCCTTTATGCGCACTCGTCTCCGTCGTGCTTTTTCGCTGGTGCTTCCGGCGGCCCTCGCCGCCGGGGCGATCACCTGTACCGGCGACAACGCCTCGCCCGACCGGCAGACCGGCCCGGACGTGCCGATGCTGGCCGGCGCGCCCACCAGCATCAAGATCAACGTCCAGCCACCGAGCGGCGCGCTCGACCGCGAAGTGTGGATCCCCAGCCGGCAGCCCACCGTCGTGGTGAAGGACGCGAACGGCGTGGTGGTGCCCGGCGTGACGGTCACCGCCTCGATCGCCAGCGGCTCGGGCACCCTGCAGGGCAAGGTCACGATCACCACCAACGGCGGCGGGGTGGCCAAGTTCCTGGACCTGGGGATCGCCGGCACGGGGGCGCACAGCCTGCGCTTCAGCACCGGCGGGCCGTCGGTCACTTCGGCCACGGTGACGCTGAGCGCGCTTCCCACCCAGGCGAGCACCGGAGCCTGGAACGCGCCGGTGGCATGGGACATCGTGCCGCTCCACATGACCCTCCTGCCGACCGGGAAGGTGCTGGCCTGGGGCAAGTATGAGACCGGGACGACCTCGGCTTCCGAGCCGCGGCTGTGGAACCCCGCCTCCGGTCCGCCCAGCGGGGCGGCGGAGATCGCGGAGCCCGACATGCTCTTCTGCTCGGGCCATACGCTGATGGCGGATGGGAAGCTCATGGTGTCGGGCGGGCACTACGGCGACGACCGCGGGCTTCGCGTCACCAACATCTTCGATCCGGTGAGCGAGACCTGGGCGTCGGGGCTTCCCAAGATGGCCCTCGGTCGCTGGTATCCCACGGTGACGATGCTGCCCGACGGCCGGATGGTGACGGTGGCCGGACGGGACTCGGCCAAGCGGGTGGTGACCGTCCCCGAGATCTGGGAAGGCGGCGCCTGGGTCCGCCTCCCCGGCGCGAGCTTCACTTTCCCGTATTACCCGCGCGACTTCATAGACCCCAAGACTGGTCGGCTGTTCTATGCGGGCGAGCGGATCCAGGCCCGTTGGCTGGACGTGGACGCGGTGACCACCAACGGCCGCGGCAAGTGGACCAGCAGCAGCGGGCTCAAGCATCTCTGGCCGTTCAATCGCGACTACGGCTCGGCGGTCATGTACGAGACGGGGAAGATCCTGGTGGTCGGCGGCGGCGGTTATACCACGTGGTCCACGCCCGACGCCAAGTCCCCCACGCCTACCGCTACCGCGGAGACGATCGACCTCAACCTGACCGGGCCGGCGTGGAAGAACACCGACCCGATGCACCATCCTCGCCGTCATCTCAACGCGACGATCCTGCCGGACGGCCAGGTGCTGGTGACCGGAGGGACCAGCGGGGGAGGGTTCAACGATCTGGCCGCCGCGGTCCACGCCGCGGAGGTCTGGGATCCGGGGACGGGTCACTGGACCGAGCTCGCCGCCAACAGCGTGGACCGGGCGTACCACTCCGTGTCGCTTCTGCTGCCCGACGCGACGGTCCTGCACGGCGCGAGCGGCGACGCCGGCGCCCCCGACGGTTCGTCCTACCCGGCGCGCCGGAACCATGAGATCTTCCGTCCGCCGTACCTCTTCAAGGGCGCTCGGCCCGTGATCACCAATCTCTCCCAGACCACGATCGGGTACGGACAGGTGCTCACGGTGAACACCAGCTACGCCCAGCAGATCACCCAGGTGCGCTGGATCCGGCTCGGCTCGGTCACCCACGCGTTCGACGCCGGCCAGCGGGCCAACTCGCTGTCGTTCACCAAGACCACCACCGCGGTGAAGGTGACGGCGCCCTCCAGCTCGAAGAAGGCGCCGCCGGGGTACTACCTGCTCTTCATCCTGAATCGCAATGGGGTGCCGTCGGCGGGGCAGATCGTGCGGGTGCACTGACCATCGAGGGTCTCAGGCCGCCGCACCCGCCGCGGCCAGGACCAGCAGGATTGCTCCGCCTACCGCGACCACATCTTCCATGACGGCGACGACGTAGTCCGGTGTCCCCAACGCCCGCACCAGTCCGGTGCGGGCGCGGTAGCCGCCGAACGTCCCGACCACCGCGCCGAGCGCGCCGGCGACTGCCCCGCCCGCGAGCGACCCACCGACGCCGGCCACAAGCGCGCCTCCGGACAGCGCGCCCGTGAGAAGGCGTGCCACGAAGGGACCCCGCCGGGTGCGGTTGGGCGTGAACGGGAGCTTGTCGCCGACGAGCTCGCCCAGGGCGGCCGCGGCGAAGAGCCATGCGGCGACGGCCGAGCCGAGGAAGGCGAGCGGAGTGGGATCGAGCTCGAGGTGGCCGAGTCGGGCGGCCCAGGCGATGACGGCCGGTGGGGTCATGGAGCGCAGCCCGGCGAGGACGCCGAGCGCCAAGGCGAGGAGGAGGACCATGGCCCCCAAGATAGGGCCTAGGCGGTCACGCGCGGCGCCTGCTCCAGCGCAAGCCGGGAAAAGAGGGCGATGGGGATGCCGATGAAGAGCATGTGGACCGCGACGCTGAGCGCCACCCAGAGCGGATCCTTCGAGCCGCCCGAAGCCGCGGAGAGGGGAACGACCACGAAGTTCATGATGCCGTACAGCACCAGCCCGTAGCCGGCACCGCAGGCCAGCGGATGCTCCCGGAGGAGCGGCCACCGGCGGGCGACCAGGTAGTAGGTGAGCGACATGCTGGTCGCGATGAAGAAATGAAGGCCGAGGCCGAGGAGCGCGGTGGGCCAGCCACCGGCGAAGCTGGCCTTGCCCAGGAGGCCGGCGGCCACCGACTGGAAGATGCGCTGGGCGGTGAGGCCCGCTTTCACCGCCCAGAAGAGCCAGGCATAGCTGATGTCGAGCGCCCCGGCGACGAGACCGCCGGCGAGGACGTAGGCGAGCGGGGGAGCGGGGCGGGCGGGTACGATGGAGGCGGTCATGACGGCTCCGGATTCGGCCTGATGTGGTGCTAGGGGACGAGTTTGAGGCCGCCGTCCGCACCGGGTGGGTGCCTGGCCGACCACCGACGTCTTGCCGAACCGGGTTCGCTCGTCATATATGTGACGGCAAACGGCGGCCACACGACGTACGGGTCGGCCATGCACGACACTCCCTCCCAATCCGAGCGCAGCTTCCTCCTGTCGGCGGAGTGCGCCTGTGCGAGCCTGGTGGCCCACGGCGCGGTGCTGCTGGTGGCCCTGATCCTGAGCGCGGGGGGCCGGCGCCTGCCGGCCGACGAGCGCGAGGCCCGGGTCTTCTTCCTCCTGCCGCCCGACCGAATGCCCAGCAGCAGCCATCAGAGCGATCTCATCCAGTGGGGCCGGCTGGGCGGCGACCTGTCGGACGGCGAGGACCTCCTTCGCGGCGGGGTGGGGCGGCGGAGCAGCGCCGACGATCACGGCAGCCGGCTGTGGGGCCGGCGCAGCGGGGCGCGTCCGGAGCTCCCCTTCGGTCCCGCCGAGCGGCTGGTGGCCGACAGCGTGTTCAGCGTGCTCGAGGTGGACCGGATGGTCGAGCGATACGACGGCAGCGCCGCGCCGGCCTACCCTCCGGAGCTGATCGCCAAGGGGGTGCAGGGGATGGTCCAGGCGATCTACGTGGTGGACACTACCGGGCGGGTGGACACGACCAGCATCGAGGTTCTGGCGAGCGACCACCCGCAGTTCACCCAGTCGGTCCGAGAGGCCCTCGACCACATGCGCTTCCGTCCGGCGCTGCGCGGCGGCCAGCCGGTACGGCAACGGGTACAACAGAAGTTCCGCTTTCAGATCCAACCCACCCCGGAGCTCCCCCCTCCGATCAGCTCGCACAGCTGATGATCGCCGGCCAGGAGGATCGTCGGCGTCGGCGGCGTCGGTACGTACGTTGCGACCCTCCATTTGAGATGCCGATGACATCCGGGTGAGCGGGTCTCGGTAGGCTGTCCATCGAGTCGACACCGCGCTCCCACTCAAGCCGGAGGTCCCGATGGACATCGTCGCCCCCAACAGGAGGATCCGCGCCCTCGCGCTCGCCCTCCTCACCCTCGCCGCTCTCGCCGGAACCGCCTGCGGCGGTCATGGCGATGGACCCAGCGGTCCGCCCACCGACCCCTCGGACCCCAGCGAGCCCGGACCGGATCAGACGCCCGACGGGCCGGCCCCGGTGGGCGCGGTCATGTACGCCGTGGACCTCTCCAACAACTTCATCGTCTTCGGCAGAGGCAGCGTCGAGACGCCGACGGCGATGATGCGGATTACCGGCCTGCCCATCCTCAAGCGGGTCATCGGACTGGCCATCCGCAAGTCCGACCGTGCCGTGATCGGCGTAGGCAACGACAGCCGGGTGTACACCATCGACCCGCTCACCGCGGAGGCGACGCCCATCAGTGACGGGCCGTTCGCGCCCCAGATCGCCAGCTTCTTCGACATCCACTTCGCCATGTCGGTGGAGCCCGACGGCGAGCACATCCGGCTGATCGCCGCCGAATCGGGCGGCAACTGGTCGATCGACATCAACGACGGCTCGGCGCGGCTCGACCCCAACGCCACCTACGGCGAGGGCAGCGATCTCGCGGGTCACACACCCGCGCTGCTCGGGATCGTCTACCCGACCCTCCCCGACAGCGCCAAGCAGCCAGGGTGGTGCCGGAACCTGGCGTATGGTCTGGACGCCGACGAGGCGATCATCGTGGCCTCGTGCGACCCTGCGACCGGATACTGGTTCCCGGTCGGGTCTGCCCCCGAGCCGGGCGCCGCGGCGCGGCGGGCGCTGAGCCGCATGCAGACCGGCATGCCACCCAAGGAAATGATCCTCAAAGACCTCCACGACCAGCTGCTGCGCTGCGGGGAGTTCATGGCCGGCCCTGTCGGGTCGCACAGCGACGGGGAGCCGGGGCCCCCGCAGGACAGCGGCCCGTTCTTCCCCCACTATCCGGATACCGAGTTCTACACGTTCCTGATCAACGTGGCCGATCGACAGAACCGGGCGCACGCGGTCAAGCTCATCGACGGGAACGAGTGGGGACTCTACCCCGGCCCACTCCTCCCCGACGACCAGTTCGTGCAGAGCACCGTCGAGGCGGTAGACTCGCCCTACAAGGGTATGAAGGCGACGGCAGGTGTTCGGCTGTCCCGGGTCCGCCCCCCGGCCCCGAGTCTCACCGAGGCCGCCAATGATCCCGTGGCTGCCTGCAGGGGGGGAGGCAAGTAATTCCGGCGGCAGAACCTCACCGGGTCGCCACGAATGGCCTCCCGGTGAGGGCTGTCACCGCCCCGCGGACCTCTGCCGGCCAGATTGGCCTGCGACCGCCGTTCGTAGACGACCCCGGAAGGAGTTCCCGATGACACGTGCCGCCGCCGCTTGCCTGGCGCTGTTCGCCCTCACCGCCTGCGACAAGCGCCACGATACCGACAACACCCCTGAGACCGGGACGGCGCATTCGGCCGACACCATCGTCACCAAGCGCGAGATGCAGGACACCGCGGTGGTGAACTACGACACCACGGTCAGCACCGATACCGTGCACAAGAAGGGGACCAAACCGGTCGACACGGATACCGTCCACCACTGAGTGATCCGAGTCACAGTCGGGGTCGGTCACCCGCCCCCATGCTGGTCCCGAAAGGGAGGACCGGACGATGCGACGTGATCCCATGCTTTCGTTCCTGGCCGGCGCCGCCATCGGTGCCGGCCTGATGTTTCTGCTCGATCCCGAGCGCGGCACCCGTCGGCGCGCCCTGGCTCGGGACCGGATCCTGAGCGCCGGCCGCCAGGCCGGCGACGACTTCGGCGCCAAGGCGCGTCACCTGCGGAACCGGGCGCGCGGCCTCGTCGCCGGCGCGCGCTCGCGGATGCAGGCCGACGAGGGCGACGATGTCATCGCCGAGCGGGTCCGCACCGAGCTGGGGCGGGTCGTCACCCAACCCGGCGGCGTCGTGGTGATGGTGGAGGACGGTGTCGTGACCTTGAGCGGCCAGGTCCCCGCGCGGGAGCGGGAGGATCTGATCGCGGTGACCCGGTGGGTGCGAGGTGTCCGGGACCTCGAGGACAAGCTGGAGACCGAGTCGGCGGCGCGCGCGCCGGGCG
>DATCWW010000564.1:0-14254 GCA_036566145.1 Gemmatimonadales bacterium | reverse complement strand
GCCCACGCCTGCCCCGACGCCGACCGCCGCGCCTGTGCCCGCCGAGTCCCCCGCGGCGACGCCGCACGTGCTCGCGGCGCCACAACCCGACCCGAGTCCGGCGGACACGGGTGGCCCCGATCCGACGGTAGTGCACACCGGGCCGCCCCTCTCGGCCGAGGAGGTGCGGCTCTGGCAGAGCCGGATTCGACCGAGGCTCGGCCGCGATCTCTGGCAGACCCCCGCACGTTACGATGCGGCGGCGCTCCTCATGCTGCCGCTGCACGCGGCCTTCGAGCGGAATTATTCGGAGGGCCAGCAGCAGATCGCCGAGCACATCGCCCGCTTCATGACCCAGCGGGACACGGTGCGGCTCAATCCGGACGCCCAGCTCAGCTGGCTGCAGTACTTCTATTTCCTGAGCCGGTTCGTGGTGCTCGCCGCCGACCACGGCCATGCCGACCTGATTCCGCGCGAGCTTCCCGCGGCGCTCGACGACTGGGTCGTCCAGCTCTGGCGGCGCGACCCGGCATGGCAGTGGTTCCGCAAGCCGATTCCGGGCGGCGTTCGCGCGCGGGTTGAGTGGAAGCTGTCGGATGCGATGGGACCGGGCGGGAAGGCCTTCGAGCACGCGATCCTGGACCAGGAGTTCTTCCTGTTCTCCATCGCGGCCGACCTGCGCCATTACGGGCGTACCGTTGGATCCCCGCTGGCGAACGACCCGGTGCTGACCGAGGTGGACCGGTTCACCCGGCGGGTCTACGACGCCCGGGTGAAATGGAACGCCGACAGCGGCTGGACCTTTCAGCCCGGCATCTGGCGCGACCACCCGGACCATCTCTACGACTGCTGGACCGAGAAGAAGCCGGGGCTCGCGCGGTGCGCCATCACCGGCGGCGCGGAAGACGTGTCGCACTCGCATCGCTTCCCCCTCTGGTTGCGCAGTTCGATCGAGGCGGCGCCGTCGGGGTCGGCGGCGCGGGCCTACTACGAACGGCTCCAGACGGGGCTGGAGCGGCAGTTCTTCGACCGGGTGCTCGTGCACCCCTCGCCCGAGTTCGCCGGCTACCGCCTGCGCAACTACATGGACGGAGAGAACGGGATCTATCGCTGGCAGTACAAGAGCCTCGGTCCGGACCAGGGGTACGGCCCTTTCGAGCTCTCGGCAGCGCTGGTAAACAGCTGGTGGGCATTCCTGCCCGGCCCTCGCGCCCGGCAGCTGTTCCACGACGTCGCCGGCCAGTTTCCTCTCTCGGACCAGGTGCTGCGGCTCTACACGGGCCCGCGTCCAAAGAGCCGCCCGCAGGGCGCACCCGCCGGCCTCCTGGTGGACGGGACCGCCCAATTGCTCTCGCAGCTCGCCGCGGAGCTTCCGTGATCTCGCTACCGACGGTGCCGACCGGCGCCTATGTTCCTGCGCATGACCCCCGCGACCGTCGGTGACGTCCGCGCGCCGTCGTCTCCTCCGCTCTCGATGAGCGGCGATCCGGGAGCGGCACCGCGCATTCACCTTTCCGTCCCCCATATGGGCGGCGGAGAGGAGCGCTATGTCCGCGAGGCGATCGCCACCAACTGGTTGTCGACCGTCGGTCCCAACATCGACGCGTTCGAGGCCGAATTCAGCCGGCGGATCGGGCTCCCGGCGGTGGCGGTGTCGAGCGGGACCGCCGCCCTGCACCTCGGGCTCCGTCTGCTCGGCGTGGGTCCGGGCGATGCGGTCTTCTCGCCCACGCTGACCTTCGTGGCGTCGGTGAATCCCATCGCCTATCTGGGCGCCACGCCCGTATTCCTCGACAGCGAACGGGCCAGCTGGAACCTCGACCCCAACGTGCTCGAGGATGCGCTCCGGGCGCGGGCGCGCGCGGGCCGTCCGCCCAAGGCGCTGGTCGTGGTGCACCTCTTCGGTCAGAGCGCGGACATGGACCCGATCGTCGCGCTGTGCGAGCGCTTCGGCGTCCTGCTGCTGGAGGACGCCGCCGAGGCGCTCGGCACGTTGTATCGGGGCCGGCCGGCCGGGACCATCGCGCCGGTGGGTGCGTTCTCGTTCAACGGGAACAAGATCATCACCACCACCGGCGGCGGCATGCTGGTTGCCCATGATGCCGAGCGGGTACGCAAGGCCCGGTTCTGGTCCACTCAGGCGCGCGATCCGGGGCTGGCCTACCATCACACCGAGATCGGCTACAACTACCGGATGAGCAACCTGCTCGCCGGCATCGGGCGAGGACAGCTCGAGGTCCTCGACGACCGGGTGGCGCGGCGGCGGGCGATCGCCTTCCGCTACCGCGACGCCTTCGCGGACCTGCCGGGGATCTCGCTCATGCCCCAGGCGGCCTACGGCCTGCACACCAACTGGCTGAGCTGCTTCCTCATCGACGCCGGCGACTTCGGCGCCGGCCGGGACGACGTAATCGCGGCGCTGGGCCGGGCCAATATCGAGGCGCGGCCGGTGTGGAAGCCGATGCACCTGCAGCCCCTCTACGCGTCGGCCGAGCGCTTCGGCGGCGCCGTGGCGCAGGACCTGTTCGCCCGGGGAATTTGCCTGCCCAGCTCGAGCAGCCTCACGCCGGCCGATCAGGACCGGGTGATCGAGAGGATCCGCTCGGCCTGCCGGGCGACGGCGGGCTAGCGGTGCGGCCCGGCCGTGTCATCGTCATCGGTGGCGGGGAGCATGCCCGGGTGCTGATCGAGGCCATCCGCGCCAGCGCGCCCGGCCACGAGCTGCTCGGTTTTGTCGATCCCCGGAATTGCGAGGAGACCACCCGGCATCTAGCCACGCCCCGTCTCGGGGACGAGGAGGCGCTGGCGCGGTACGCCGGTGCGCTCGGCATCCTTGGCTTTGGCGCCCTGGATGCGAGGAACCGGAGGGTGGAAGCGGTCGAGCGTCTGACGCCGTTGCTGGGCGGGTGGGCGACCGTGATTCATTCCTCCGCGTGGGTATCGCCGAGCGCCACGGTGGGAGCGGGAACCGTGATCATGGCGGGAGCGGTGGTACAGACCGGGGCCCGCATCGGCGCCCATTGTGTGGTCAACACCGGCGCGGTCGTCGAGCACGACGTCGTGCTCGATGACCATGCTCAGCTGGCGCCAGGCGTTACCCTTGGAGGCGGCGCCCGAATCGGCCGCCTGGCCTACATCGGGCTCGGCGCCGTGGTACGGGACCACACCGCGGTCGGCGCCGGCGCCACGGTCGGCATGGGCGCTGTGGTCGTCCGCGACGTCGCGGACGGGCTCCAGGTGATAGGAGTGCCGGCGCGGTGACGTGGAGGCTGTGCAGGTGAAGCGCGCGCTCGACATCGTGATCGCCGGCGTGGCCCTGGTCGTTCTGAGCCCCATCCTGGCCGGCCTCGCTCTTACCGTCCGGCTCGCCCTTGGCCGCCCCGTGCTGTTCCGGCAAACACGCCCGGGACTCCATGGCAAGCCCTTCACCCTCTACAAGTTCCGCAGTATGACGCCGCCGGCGGACGGCACCGCGGCCGGGGACGAGGGCGAGCGGCTGACGCGCATAGGTACCTTCCTGCGTAGGACAAGCCTCGACGAGTTGCCCGAGCTCTGGAACGTGCTCCGGGGGGAAATGAGCCTCGTGGGGCCTCGCCCGCTCCTGATGGAGTACCTGCCCTTATACACGGCGGAACAGGCGCGGCGACACGAGGTCCGGCCCGGCTTGACCGGGTGGGCCCAGGTGAACGGGCGCAACGCAATCACGTGGATGGAGAAGTTCGAGCTCGACGTCTGGTACGTTGATCATTGCGGCTTCGGGCTCGACATGAAGATCGTGGCTCTGACCCTCCGGCAGGTCCTCACTCGGCAAGGCATCAGCGAGCCCGGTCATGCTACCGTCACGCCCTTCAAGGGGCAGTCTGGGGTGACGGGGGCGACGTGAAACGAGGGCTTCCGGTCCGCTGAGCAGGCCTGACGGTGGCCGGTCTGGCGGTCGGTCTCAGGATGGAGCCGAGACCGGATTACGGCTGGGGCTTCTCGTTCGGGCGGCGCTCGGAACCGGCCTGTCCCCGCCGGCCCGCCGGGTGGCAGGCGGCGCCATGGTCCTCACGACGGTGTTGGGCGTCGCCCGGCCCGTGGAGCCGGCCCCACCCTGGCACCGCCCCTCGCTGACGCTCCGAGCGCCCGCTCGAGCACCCGAAGCAACTCTGCTGCGAGCCGGTCCCGGTCGAACGGGCCGGCTGCCAGGGCGTCTGCCGCGCACCGTGCCCTGGCCAGACGCTCTGGGGAGCTGAGCAGCAGGTGCAGGTGCCCGGCGGCAGTGGCCGGCTCCCGGGGCGACACCACGATGCCAGCGCCCGTCTCGGTCAGGAGATCCGCCTGCCAGCCACCGTAGTTGATCATGACGGGACGCCGGGCGGCGAGCGCGTCGAAGAATTTGTTCGCCGAGTTGTGCCACATGGCTTCCAGATCGACAAACAGCGACGTCGCCACCGTGGCCGCCGACAAGCAGTCCGGCATCTCGTGCTTCGGCAGGCTCCCGATCATGAAGAAGGTGTGGTCGAGCACCCCGAGCTCGGCCGCGGTGCGCCGCACGCGCTGCTCCTCCCTCCCGGTACCGACGACGAGGAATCGGACCTCGGGATCGAGCCGGTACATCTCGGCGGCGATGCGAGCCAGATCATCCACAGCATTGACCGCGCCGAGCGTGCCGCCGTACACGACCAGCGGGCGCTCGCCGAGCCAGGGAAATTTGGCTCGGAACGCTCGTCCCCGCTCCGGGCTCACGTTGAACAACGCCGAGTCGCAGCCGTTCGGGATGACGCTGACGCGCTCGTCCGGCATACCGGCCTTCACGACGCCCTGCTTGATGCCGGGCGACAACGCGACAACCTCGGTGGCGTGGCGGTAGGCGGCCCGCTCCAGCCAGCGCGCGGCAGCGATCAGCAGCGGATGTTGGAGCACGCCCACGGCAATCGGCACTTCCGGCCAGAGGTCGCGGACCTCGAACACCATGGGGACCTTCAACGCGCGTGACGCATAGATGCCGGGGATGGCGATCGTCAGCGGTGTGCTTGTGGCGAACACGAGATCCCCGCCCAGGGCCACGGCACGGGTGGCGGCCCGCCGGGCGAAGTCGACGAACGCCCGCACGCGGTCCCCATGGCCCAGCTGGTTGGAGTAGGGCACCGGCACCCAGTGCACGTCGATTCCGGCGATGGTTTCGTGGCGCCACTGGCGCCGGCGCGTGCTCCGGGGCTCGCGATCGGACGTGATCAGGTGCACCGTATGTCCCATCTCGACCAAACGGCGGGCGATCTCGTAGGAGCGCGTGCCCCCGACCATGTCCGGCGTGGTGAAGTATTGGTGGAGGTACAGCACCCGCATCAGCCCACCTCCGGTGAGGGGTCGGCGGGCGCCGCGGGCGCCGGCACGCCCAGGGTCGCATAGAACCCCAGCAGCCGCTGTTCCTCGGTGCGCCAGTTGTACTCTCGCTCGACAGCCAGGCGACCCCGCTCCCCCATCGCGCGCAGCTCCTCGGGGTGGGTGACGCACCACCGAATCGCCTCGCACAGCGCGTCCTGATTCAGCGGGTCGACGCAAAGGCCACAGCGAGCCCGGTCTACCACCGCCCGGTACAGGGGAAAATCGGAGACGATCACGGGCAGACCGAGGCCCATGTATTCGAACAGTTTCGTGGGGTAGGCCTGCAGGTACCGCGGCTCGGGCAGGAGGAGCGCGAGTCCCGCGTGACAGCGGGCCATCACGCGCCACCCCGCGATCGGCGCGAGACGGCCGTGCCAGCGGACTCCCGTCTCCGCCCGGTCGGCGCAGCTCCGCAGGGCCTCGACCGTGGGAGCGTCATCCGCCGATCCGACACACTCCAGGTGCACGCGCAAACCTGCCTCGCGGAGCCGCTCGACCGCATGCAGCAACTGCAGACTGCCCCGGCTCACCGTTAGCGATCCCATGTACCCCAGGGTGAACCGGTCGTGCCGCTCCACCCGGATTCCCAGGAGCTCCTCCACGAGGGGCATATTCTCCACGATCGCCGAGCGACTCACGAAGGAATAGTCCCTGGCGAGGGACCGCGCCGCGAAGACGACCGGGACGCCTCGAAGAAGCTGGCGCTCCATCGAGAGCCAGACTCGTCGGGTCACGGACCTGAGCCGAGGGGTGATCCACGCCTTTGCCGCAATTTGTGCCGGCACGAACTCGTGCATGTCGTAGACCACCCGCTTGCCGACCCACCGTAGCAGATGGGCCCAGGGTAGCAGCTCCGGATCGTGAAAGTGGAGCACGTCGCCCCGCTCCCGGAGAGCCTGGCGCACGCATGCCCAGCTGACGCGGAGCATCCGATCGCCGCGCGATCGAGGCATGCCGACCGACCGTACCTGCACCCCGTCGACCCACCGGTCGCCCTCGGCGTCGGCTACCACCAGGACAACCTCGTGGCCGGCAGCAGCGAGCCCGCGGCACTGCTTGAGGAACACGCGGGTGTCCGTGGCGGGGTGAGCCGAAGTGACGTGGACGATCTTAGGCATACGTGAGCGCGGCCCGGACAGGAGTGGCGGGGCAGGTCCGGCCGGGAACATTGCGGCTGTGCCGGGAGAGTCGAACAGACGCCAGGGACTCGATGTCAGCGCCGGTCGGAGGAACCACGATCATTCGAGTGGCTTGGGTCAACGGGCCTGGTGTTGCGTCACCTTCCCGCCGCCCGGGCGCGGCTCCCCGAAGGCGGCAGCTCCACCTCCCGCTGTGACGGACCGGGGCCGCCAAACCCGTACCAGTCGTTCGTACGCTGCCGGCTGAAGGTGACGGCTCCGGTCCAGATACTCCCTGAGAAAGGCCAGGGCCACGCCCAGCAGACCGCCCAGCACCATCGCGACGGCAGCCATTCTCAAGCGTCGCGGACTGGAAGGGTCGGCTGGAGAAACCGGGGGATCGACCACCGTCAAGACCGGCGTGTTGTTCACCTCGTCGATCCGGGCGACCTCGTACTCCCGGCGCAGGGTCTGATACACGTCCTGGCGGATCTGCACCTGCCGGTCAAGACGCTCGCGCTCGAAGACCAGCTCCGGCGAATTGTCGACCTGCCGGTTCCGACTCAGGAAGACCCGCATCGCGTCTTCCGCCGACAGCAGAGCCTGCATCGCCTCCGCCGTCTGCCTTTCTGTGAACCGCCGCCGCTCTCGGGCCCGCTGATTCCGGGTTCGCTGGTTGAATTCGTTGAGCAGCCCCACCATGCGCCCTACCACGGAGGCGGCGAGATCCGCGTCCGGGAGCTCTGCCCGAAGGCTGATCACGCCGGTCTTCGGGTCGACGTCGCTGGAGGAATGGTCCTCCATCCACTCGACGGCCTTCTCCATACGCTCGCGCGGTTCGTCGTCCTGGATGTCCAGGATGTCGATCAGCGCGGCGCTGTCGCCCACCGCCGCCTTGGGGACGTGGAACCGGGTCAGGAGGGTCCGTTCCAGCAGCGAGCGGCTCTCGGTCACGGCGGCATAGAAGTCGGGCGACGACGTCGGGTCCCCAGTCGGCAGGCTGAACCCCAACTCCCCGGCCAGGGCGCTGATTCCGCTGGGTAGCTGGATGGAGGAGCTCGACTCCGGAATGAAGCCGGCCTCGGCGGTCCACCGGGTAGGCAGCAGGAAGGAGAGCAGGACGGTCAGGACGGCGGCGGCCACCGGTATCCCCAAAATGATGCGGCGGTGTCGCGAAAGGACCCAGGCGTAGTCCAGGAGGCCGGAATCAGGGGTCCGGTCGTGATGTTGCGAAGGGCCCGCGGGGATATCTATGACGCCTCCTCAGTAGCGTCGCCCGAGTACGCATGATGCATGGTCAAAAGATATGCGAGGCGATAGGCGGTTACAATCAGGTCGGACCATCGCTCTGCAAAGAGGAACTAAGCTCCCCTCCGGCAACAGCTTGACCTACAAAGTGGGCGCCACTATCTCTTAAAACCAGAATGAACTCCACGTACTGCCCCACCTGAGAACCCGCACCTGCTGAAACTGGACGCCGCGTTTCTCGGCCTCTCCACGATGCCCGTATCATCGCGATGCCCGGGGGGACCATGGCCCGCGAGGTCGCCCGGGTGCCCACGGCGGCGGGAGTCAAGATCGCACCGACCGGCTGGCGACGACCTGCGGCGGGACGGAGTCCGGCGGATACACCTGTGTCGAGCTCGATGGGTGCGACACCGCGTGCAGGTTGCGCTTTATCGCGAGGGCTGAGCGGGTGATCGAGGCGGGTGCGGCACTCCCGCGTGTATGAGCCTCACGGTCAGGTTCTCCGACCGCTTCGTGGCGGAGCGGCGCTATGTGTTCGACGTTCTGCTTGGCGAGTTCCTCGGCCTGGCGTATTCGGTCCAGACCGAGCCCGGCTTTGCGGGGTATGCCATCGAGCTTCCGAACGGCCGCCGTCTCCGGATTCGAGACGCCTTCTTCGGTGTGCTCCCCGATTCGACCGACTACCTGGCGACCAGATCCCTTCCCCAACAGGTCACGACCGTGCCGGGCCTGCCCTTTGCGCCCGAGCGCGACGCGGTGGTGCTGTTCGGCGAGGGAAGCCTGGTGGAGGAGCTCGGCCACCTCGTGTGCGGGGTGGATATCGTCGCCACCCTGTTCTTCATGCTCACGCGCTGGGAAGAGACTACCGGGGACGGCCCCCTGGATCTGCACGGACGGTGGCCGGCAACCGCTTCTCTGGCGTACCGGGCCTCGTTCCTGCACCGGCCGATCGTTAACGAATACGTGGAAGCGTTGTGGGCGATGCTGGCGCATCTCGGCATCGAGCAAGCGCGACGCGCGCGGCGGTTCGAGATCGTCCCCACCCACGACATCGACGTCATCTACCACAGTCCCAGCCGGACCCTCGGCCACGCTGCGTTCAAGGCCAGATCGGCCGGGGCGGTCATGCGGGCGAGCCGCTTGTTCTGGTCGCGGCGAAACCCGTTCGACACCTTCGACTGGCTGATGGATGTCAGCGAGTCGGCGGGTGTCCGGTCACGCTTCAACCTGATCGGCGGCGGTACTTCCCGGCGGTATGACCTCGGGCGGTACACGCTGGACGACCCTCCTTTGCGGGCGATCGTCCAGCGCATCCTCGACCGCCGTCACGTTCTGGGTTTCCACGCGAGCTACAGCTCGCATCTGAACGCCGCCCAATGGGAAGCGGAGCGCCGGGCGGTCGAGGCGGCGTTCGGCGTGGTACTGACCGAGGGGCGGCACCATTATCTGCGCTTTCGCGTCCCGGACACCTGGCGGATCTGGGACGACGGCGGCCTGAAGACGGACAGCACCGCCGGGTACGCCGACTCCGAGGGATTCCGGTGCGGCACCGGAGATCAATTTCCTACCTTCGACGTTCGGCGCCGCCGCGCCCTGCGCCTCAGAGAGCTTCCGCTGATTGTCATGGAGGGGACGCTGGCGGGGTACCGCGGGATGTCGGCGGAAGCCGCGCTGGGCGTGTTCCGGTACTACATCGACGTCGCCTCGCGGTATAGAATGCCGTTAACCATCCTGTTCCACAACAACAGCTTCGACGAAGTCCGCTGGCCGGGTTGGCGGAGCACGTATCGGGCGATCTTCGCGTACCTGTCGGAGGGCCGCAATTCGTGAGTGACCTGATCATTCGCCCGATTCGAAGGGACGAGCTGGAGGCATTTGCCGCGCTGCATGCGCAAACGGGAAGGGCACTGACGCCGGCGCTCCTCGAGTGGGAGTACTTCGATCAGGATTTGACGCGTGAGGGGATCATCGTTGGCGCGTTCGATCAACAGACTCTCATCGGCACGCAAGGATACATCCCCTATCGCGGGTGGTGGAAGGATCGGACCATCCTGACGTGTAAGAGCGAATCGACCCTGGTTGCGCCGAGCCATCGGGGGCGGCAGGTGTTCGACCGGATGTACGCGCTGGGATTCGAGCTATGTCGCCAGGCCGGCGTGGAGTGTATCTGGGGCTTCACCTCGGCGGAGAAACCGTTCGCAAAGGTGGGCTTCGACGTCTCCGGAGAGCTGTTTCAGGAGATCCTGTCGTGGTCGCCGATCACCCTGTACCGTGCCATTCGGCACCAGGCGATCCCGAAGGTGAGTCCCCAATCCTGGCGGGCCGGTACGCTGGACGGGCTCCAGCGGCCCGGGCCGGGTGAGTTCGGTCTGGAGCGCGACATCGGTTACTTCCGCCACCGCTATCTCAACAATCCGCTGCGCGACATCGCGTTCGTCGACCACGCAGGCGGGATCCTGTTCTCCTATGGTGGGTCTCACCCCTACCTGCTTCGGGTTTCCGAAGTGGTCGACCCCTCGCAGCTGGCGGCCGCCGTACGACGCTGCAAGGCACGTGTGGGGAGGGACTTTCTTGGCGTCGAACGATCCACAAATCATCCGGGGTTCGGCTGGGGCACCCTTCCGGGGGCGGTGTATTACCGAAGGAAGACCCCGATGCGAATCGTGTTCAAATGGCTGGGCGCTCTGGAAGGGCGGCCGATCCCCAGATTTGATGTCGAAGAGGGATATGCCGAGGGGGTTCGCTGAGCCGGGCGCAAGCGCGAGGCCCGGACCCTAGGTGAGCAGCTCCGGCGTCGGCGTTCGAATCGCCCCGAGCCCGTTCGTTCGCGACGTCCTGACCTCGGCGCTGACGGCGCTGTTGACCATGGGCTCGCTGGTTCTGGTTACCGGCTGGCTGGCGGCAGGGTTTGGTCCAGCGGGCTTCGCGGTGTACGCGCTCGCTCGGCGCGTCGTCTCCCTCGCCGCGGCAGTCGCCCCGGCACCGCTGGCTTTGGCGCTCGCCCGGGCGCAGGCCGGCGCCCTGACGGAGCGCGAGCGAGACGCCTATCTCTGCGCGGGCGCACTGCTCGCGCTCCTGGCCGGGCTCGTCTTCGCCGCCGCGGGAGCGGCGTTCCCCTCCTTCTGGGCCCAGCTGCTCCTGACCGATGCGCGGTATGCCGGCGTGTGGCTCTCGATTCTGGTGATGGTCGCGGGCAATCTGGTCTACTCGCTCGTGTTCGCCCACCTGCGGGGCACCTCTGAGATCGCCTCCGCCAATCTCTGGCAGCTCTGGGCCATGGCGGTCGGACCGCTCATCGTGGTCGGCCTGACGGCGAGCCGGGAGCCGGTCACGGTGATCCTGCTCCTGCTGGCGGCTGTCTCGCTTACCGCCCTGGTGCCGCTGCTAACCTGGCTGGTCCGCGCTGTCCGTCGCGGCATCCGCCCGGCTGATGTCCGGCCCCCCTTGCGCGCCCTCCTTCGTTACGGCGTCCCGCGCGTGCCCGGCGCGGCCGCGCTGGCATGTCTCAGCGCCCTGGGCCCGTTCCTCGCTCCCTACTTCGGCGACTTGCGAGAGGCCGGGTATCTCGTGGCGGCTCAGTCCGTGCTCCGGGTAGCCGAAGTCAGCACCGCGGGCTTCGGACTGGTGGTGCTGCCGAAGGTGAGTGCGCTCCAGGCCAGGCAGCAGAACCATTTTCTTCGGGAGCGGGTGGAGGATCTCGTCGGGCTGGTGCTGCACCTCGGCCTCTTTGCCGCCTGCCAACTGGCCATCTGGGCGCCGGAGATCGTGCGAGTGTGGCTCGGCCCCGAGTATCACGACGCGGTGCCCGTGGTCCGAGCGCTGCTGGTTGCGCTGGTGCCGTACCTTGGCTTTACTCTTCTCCGTTCCGTGATCGACGGAATCGAGGAACGGCCGGTGAATGTCTGGAATCTGTACGCGGCCCTGGCGTTCACGACGGTCCTCTCCCTGGCGTCCGGCGCGGCTGGGCTGGGTGCCGTCGGCCTGGCGCTCGCTAGTGCCGGCGGGTTCGCTTTGGCGGGAGCCCTCACGGTCAACTTTCTGCGGCGCACCCTGCGATTCAGCGGCCTCAACATCCATGCAGGCACCGCCGTGATGTTCAACCTGGCGGCCGCCCTGCTGATGCTAATCGTTCGGTGGCTGTTGCCGGCCCGCCTGGGCCCAGGCGGCATATTGGTGGCGGTGACCGTGATTTCCGGGGCGCTACTGGTTGGCTACCTGTACGCGCTCCGGCGCCTCCGGGTGCGCTGGGTAGTCGAAATCGAGGCGCGGCTGCTGCGACCGGGCGGGGGCCGCTGAGCGGTGACGGCCACTCTCCCCCAGAAGCACTCGCGATACGGGGTCGGACGAAATCTGCCGGTCGTCGCCGCAGGGCTGGCCATCGCTGTGGTGGTGCTCGGCTTCAGGATCGAGCCTCGGTTGGACTTCGTCGCCGCCGTGGTGGCGATCATCCTCGGCGGCGCCCTGGTCTCGGGCGCTTCGGGCCTCAGTCTCCGGCGTCTCACGATTCCCGCGGTCTGGTACTACTCGTATATCTCCACCACCATCATTCCGGCCCTGTTCCTCGCGTCGAGCACCCGATCGCCCTACGTGACCCCCTTCCTCCTCGCTGTGGTGGTCACCCTCTTCACCGTGCCGCTCGGGATGCTGCTGGTGAACCTCGCGCTCGGCCGCGGGCGGAGTCAGATCCGAGCCTTTTTCCGCGCGCCAGTGGAACGCCGACCCCTCGCCACCTTCGAGGTTGCCGCCTTTGCGGTCCTGCTCGCGCTGGCGCTGGCACTCACGGTGGGGTATCTGATCGAGACTCCCGTGATCCCGTTGCTCTATCTGATCCGCAATCCGGGCTCGGCGGCGATCGTGGTCGGTCTCCGAGAGGAATCGTTCAAGCTGCTGGACTCCCCCTTCCTGTACGCCTACGACATCGTCCGCAACGTGATGTACCCGTTTCTGATCGCCCTAGCGCTGGGCTACTACCTGTCGACCAGGCGGATGCTCTGGCTCGTACTGTTCCTGCTCACCTCGGCGGTCGGGCTGTTCTATGCGGCGGCGAGCATCGCCAAGGCGCCGGTGGCGGTGATCATGCTGGTTACCGTGCTCTTCGTGTATCTCTACCGTGGGGGACGGCTTGGCTGGCGCATTACGGTTATCGGCTTCTCTGCCGTGTTTCTCTTTCCGGTGGCCGTCGTATTTCAGTCCTTCAGCGGTCTCGGTTTCAATGCCGGGGATATCGCCCTGGCCATCGCGCGCCGGGTGTTCTACGTACCGGCCGAAGTCCTCTACAACTACTTCGTCGTCGTGCCGGATGTCGTGCCCTACCTGCACGGCCGCACCATCGGCCGAGTCCAATGGATCCTGGGCGAGAACGACTTCAACATCGCCAACTTCGTCTACGGTCGCATGTTCCCGGATCGGATCGCAAGCGGGTTGGCGAACACGTCCTTCCTGGGCTATCTCCACGCCGATTTCGGGCTCGCGGGCGTCCTCCTCGGCGGCGCCGTCACCGGGGCCTTGATGCAGCTCTGTCAGCTTTGGCTTACCCGGCGGCCGAAGACCGTGGTGACCCTGGCGGCCTATTCCTACTTTCTCTGGGTGGCGTGGAAGCTCAACTCACAGTCCCTGCCCCAGGTGCTTCTCTCAGGGGGCACCGTCGTGATTCTGGTTCTGATCGGTGCGCTGCGGGAGGGCGCGGCGTTTCTTGCGGTGGCCACCTCCCACCCGCCGGACACCCCGGGTCGAGAGTGAGCGGAAGGACCCACGTGGCGGTGCTCTTATCGGGAGGCTGAGGGCCGGTGTCTGGCCGAGGGCAAGGAGGTCCTCGGCCCGCGGCCTCGCCAGGGCCCAGACCGGCGCCGCCAGCCCGGGCCAGTCGCTCGAAAGCCAGGGGGGTGGTGCTTCAGGCTGCGGCTCAGGGACTCGGATAGAACACCAGCGTCATCCCGACCCGATCCCCCGCCGGCGGCCACCACCGTCATCCGGACCCGCCGTGGTTGGAAGGGGGTGCCTATAGAAGTCTCCTTCCTTCAGGACCAGGGGTAGTGACCTCTACGATCCTCGCTACTTCGTTCTCCCGCCGCAGGGGCTGATAGACAGCCTGATACACCTGAACCTGCCGGTCCAGCTGCCCTGCTCGGAAGCGAGCGCGGGACAGTCCTCGAACTGGGGAATCCGGCTCAGGAAGGCCCGAAAAAGCGTCCTCGGCATTCTCCGGATCCCGCTGCGCATCCGCGGTGGGGGTCTCGGTCAACTTGCGCCGCTCCGGAGGTTCCGTCCGGTGGTTGAACTCATTGAGCAGCGCCACCATACGGGAGACCACCCCGCTGACGAGATCCGGATTCGGCGGGTCGGCTTTGAGGCTGACGACGCCTCCGTCCGCTTGCGGGGAGGCTCATCCTGGAGGTCCGGGATGTCCATCAGGGCTGGGGCGTCGGCCGTGGCCTCGGGCACCGAGCCGCATTTCAGCAGGGTTAGTTCAAGAAGTGAACGGCTCTGCGTCACAGCAGTATGGATAACGGGCGATGATGTTGGGTCGCCGGTGGGGAGGCTGA
>DATCWW010000120.1:0-5324 GCA_036566145.1 Gemmatimonadales bacterium | reverse complement strand
CATGAGCGCCCGGACCACGTCGGCGGGAAGCGCGTCGCCGACGCCGGCGGAGTGACTGCGGATCAGGTTGACCTGCAGCTGGTCCAGCTGGTCGGGCGCGATCCGGACGTTCGCCAGCTTGCCGAAGCCGGTGTTGATCCCATAGATCGTCTGCCCCGACGCGATCGCGGCCTCCACCAGGCCTCGGCTGCGCACCAGCTCGGCGCGCGCGGCCGGATCGAGGACCACGCGAACGCCGGCGGTCCGGGCGGCGCGGACGACGTCGGCCACGGTGAGCGAGCGGCCGTCGAGGGTGAGCGGGGGGATGGACATCGCCCCGAACATCGCTGCCCGGGGCGAGAGAGACAAGTCGCGCTACGACGGTATTCGGGCGTGTCGCAGGAGGCGGCCGCCGGAGGTCACCATGAGCTCGGGATTGCCGGGATCGGCCTGGAAGGCCCAGTCGAACATGATGAACGTCTGGCCCACGTGGGTGACCCGGAGGGCGCCGTAGCGCTTGAACCCGTCCAGGCCATCCATCTCGAAGATGTAGCCGAAGCCGGGCACGGCCAGGATCCCGGAAGTTTCGTAGAGCTGGTCCGGGGCGAAGTCGATGCTCGTCAGATCCTCCACCCGGCCCGTGTCGTCCGCGTACTCGACGCCGGTGCCGGGGCGGACCGGAGTGAGGAAGAGGTCCCCGCTCACCCCCTCCCGGTCGAGGAAGAAGTCGATGCTGCCGTCGTGCCCGTTGCGGATCAAACCCAGCTCGGGGATCTGCACGTCGCCGTCGGTGTTGAGATCCTGCCAGAACCGGAACCCGCTCAGGTCCGCTCGATCCTGTAGCGGAAAGAGGACGACGTTCCGCGCATCGGGACGCGGGGTGTCGGGTCGGACCGGCGACCGGTCACTCTCAGCCCCGTCCACGCTGAAGGCCGTCACGCTGAAGCAGCGGGATACCCCGTTCTCCAGCGCGCCGACCACGAACTCGGGCGCCACCGTGGTCCCCTCGAGCTGCCAGTTGGTGCCGCAGAGGTCGTTGTCCAGGTCGTAGCTGGTGGTGTAGACGCGGTAATTCTGGAACAGTCCCGGGTCGGCCTGGAAGGGATTGTCGGACCAGGTGAGCGCCACGGCGCCGTCCAGGCTCACGCTGGAGAGCGTGTTGGGCGACTCGGGTGGCGTGCCGGGCCCAGTGCCGTTGTTGTCATCGCCGCAGGCCCCGAGGGCCGCCAGAAGGGGAAGCCACCAGCCACGCATGAGTCGTCTCCGATGGGGAATGCGAGCCATTCGTGCAGAAGCCATGCCAGCTGCGATCGGGCGACGGCCGCCACACTGAAACCTGCAAGCCACGATGTAGCAATAACTTGGGGATTCATCCGAGTCTGCCGCTCATACCGCTCCGCGCCCTACCGTCCTCGAAAAGGATCACTGCTCGAACGTCGTCTGGTCATAGTCGAACTTGAGATCGGGCAGGTCGGTCAGGTAGATCGAGAAATAGAACGCGAAGTTGCCGTTCGGGTTCTTCACGAAGTTGAAGCCGGCCCGCCACTCGTGCAGCTCGCGCTCCAGCCGCACCACCTGCGACTCGAACTGGCCGTCGGTGATGTTGTACTGGGTGGACCAGCTCACGGTCCAGAACGGCGTGGGCGAGAAGCCGGTCGTCATGCCCAGGTTCTGGGTCTCGGGCGTCCTCGGGCGGTTCGGAATGGGGCGAGTCCGGGTCAACGTGTAGTTGAAACTGGCGGAGAAGGTCCGGCTCGTCGCGATCGGCACGTCGTTGGTGCTGTAGAAGCTGCCCGGCCGCTGCCGCCGCCCCGACTGGGCGACGTACGGCGGAATGATGTCCTCCCGCCCCCGCTCCTTCGCCGTTCCGCCGACCCCGAAGATCGAGCCGATGGCGCGGAGCGTGTTGCCCGAGATGGCGAAGCTCGCGCTCACGTTCTGCAGGAAGGGATCGAAGGACGCGGTATCGGTGCCGACCTGGCCGCGCCAGAGGTCGTGGGTCAGGCTCAAGTTGAACCCCGGCAGCAGGTCGCTCAGGAACGAGTTGGTGATCGCGTCGTTCACCCAGCCGGTGCGCCCGGGTTTCTTGTCCTGCTCGAAGTCGTAGGTCATCGCGCTGGTGCTGATGCTGAGGATCCGGAGCTTGCGGTCGTTGGCCGACGCGGTGTCCCCTTTGGCCGGCCGCTCCTTCCCCTCGAAGACCTGGCTCAGCCCCACCGTGAGCTGCTGCCGCGCGTCGCTCCGGAGCACCACGGAATCCCCCGGCCCCGCGATCGCCCTGGCGAACTCCGCCGGGACGTCCGCCGCGGGCTCGTAGTTCCAGGTGATGACGGGCGAGAAGCTGTGCCGGATGCGCTGGAGCGGCCCGATCCCGGGAAAGAACGCGAACAGGGTCGGCGACGAGCTCACGCCGAAGCGGAAGCGCTTGGACTGCTGGACCCAGTCGCCGTTGGTGTTGCGGTTGCGGAGCATGAACGGCTGGCCCGCGGCCGCGTTGGCGATGCCGAGCACGGGCTGGAACTTCCAGGATCCGCGGAAGAGCACCGGCAGATTGATGCCGGTGTCCCAGTCCAGCGTGCTGCTGAAGTCCTGCGCGAAGACCCGGGTCACCTCCACCGAGTCGTTCGGATCGGAGGTGGATTCGTCGGGAATACTGAAGGTGATCGAGTCCCGGGCGGTGGTACGCTCATCGGTCGCCTGCAGTGAGTTCTGCCAGTTGAACCCGCCGATCCGGATCGGCGTGTCGAAGTTGAGCGCGGTGACCCGGTTACTCCCGGTCTGCGCGATGGTATCGAGTCCGCCCCCGGGGAGGACCTGGACCACGTCGGGCAGCAGCGTCCGGGAATTGGTGTTGTTGGTGAAGCTGAGCCCGGGCGACCAGGTGACGCTGTTCCCGAATCCGATCGGGACCGGCGATAGCGTCACCGCCGGGAGCAGCTGCTGCACGCTCCGGTCGCTGAGGCTCTGCCGCCGGTTGCCGCCCACGGTGAAGGTGCCCCAGTTGTAGCGCTTCGAGAAATTGAGCGAGCTGGTGATCTGTTGCGTGTTCTGCAGCGGATCGATGGCGTTGTCGCGGATGATCCGCGTGTCGCTCGCGTAGTTGAGGCTCAGGTTGAGACTGGTCGAGAGATTGAAGGCCTGCCGGTGGTCCCACCGCACGGCCAGCCCCGACCCGCCGCCCGCCTCCCGCTGCTGGTTGACCCCGAACGTGCCGTCCACGAACCGGTTGAGCCAACGGTACTGGCCGCTGACCCCGTACTGCACGTACCGGTTGGCGAACCAGTCGAGCCGTCCGGTCAGGTCGAAGTAGTCGCTGGGCGCCCAGTAGTAGCCGATGTTGGCCACCTGGCGGTTGTAGTCGCGGGTCGGCCGGACCAGGTCGTTGATGCCGAACTGCGGGATCAGGACCCCCGAATGCCGGCCCGGCCGAAGGTCCTGGAAGATGAACGGGAGCCACAGGATCGGGACATCGCGGACGTAGAGCGTCACCGGCCGCGCCACCAGGGTGGAGCGGGAGGTCCACTTCACCTCGCGCGCGGAGAAGTGGTAGTGCGGCGTGGGCAGGTCGCAGCTGGTCATCTGGCTCTTCCCGGCGTAGATCCGGCTGGAGCTCGAATCCTGGGCCACGTTACCCCGCAGAAACCAGACGGTGGACCCTTCGGTGAAGTTGGTCAGCGCCTCCAAGACGGTTCCGCGGCGGCGGCAGGTGTCGTAGCGGATGCCGACCCCTACCAGCACCTGTCCCCGATCGAACAGATGGGGATCACCCGCCGCATCAAGAATGCAGGTGTCCCGAAGGTAGGTGATCGAATCGGCCTCGAGCGTGGCCCCTTGCCGCTCGGTCAGCGCCTGCCCCTGCAGATGGACCCGCTGCTCCGGGATGAAGACCGTGGCGGAGTCGGCCCGATACCGGGTGGCACGATAGCCCGGGCGGTCGAGCAGCGATTGGGTCACCGAGTCCGGCGCCGCGAAGCTCCGTGTCGGCGCGGTCGGGAGGCCGAGGCGCCGGGCGGTGGCGCTGTCGAGTGACTGTCCGGGCGCGATCGCCCCCTGACCCCGGCCGGCGGTATCGCCGCGGGCGGCGCGGAGCGAGTCCAGTCGGGCCGGAACCGGCTTCTTCCCCGGCACCTGCGCCTCGGCCCGCCCGCTCGGCACGCCCACGAGCGCCAGCAGCACCACCCCCGCCGCGACCGCCGCCTTCCGCCGCCGGTACACCAGGGCGGAGCCCGCGACCCCCACCTCGTAGAGCAGGAGCAGCGGCACCGTCATCATGATCATCGAGAGGACGTCCGCGCCCGGCGAGAGCACGGCCCCCGCGATGCACGCGAGCACGACGGCGTAGCGGCGGAACCGGTGCAGCTCACCCGGGCCGATGACGCCGAGCCAGGAGAGGATCACCAGGATCAGGGGCAGCTCGAAGCTGATCCCCAGCGCCAGGCAGACCTGGAGCACGAACCCGAAGTAGTTGTCGTAGGTGATGAACGGGGCGATCGCCTCGCTCTGGAAGCTGAACAGCACCCGGAGCGCCTGCGGCACCACGAACAGATAGGCCAGGATGGATCCGGTGAGGAAGAGCGCCAGCCCGACGAAGAGCGCAGGGACGAGGGCGCGCTTTTCCCGCTCGTACAGCGCGGGCGCGAGGAAGGCCCACGCCTGCCAGAGGATGATCGGCGAGGCCAGCACCAGCCCGACCAGGAACCCGAGCTTGAAGACGATCATCACCGGCTCGGTCGGACTGGTCACCACCAGCTTGCCGCCCATCAGGTAGGGCGCGATGGGACGCTTGAGCAGGCTTACCAGCTGGAACTGCTGCACCACCCACAGCCCGATGGCGAAGCCGATCACCACCGCACCCAGGGATCGCAGGATCCGCTGCCGGAGCTCCTCGAGGTGGTCGAGGAACGGCATCTCCCCCGGGGGGCCGGTCATGGGGCGGGGACGACGCCCGGGCTCAGTGCCCGAGCGTCTTCAGCCGGTCGCGGGCCAGGGCGGCTTCGTCGGACTGGGGATACTGTTGCACGACCCGCTGGTACGACTCGCGCGCCGTGGCGTTGTCCTTCCGCCGCTCCGCCAGGAGCCCGAGGTTGTAGAGTGCCGAGCCGGCCCGCGGCGACTTGGGATACTTCTCCACCACCTGGCTGTAATAGGCCTGGGCCGAATCGGGGTTCTCCGAGGCATAGCTCTGCCCGATGAAATACAGCGCGTCGGGGGCCCGCTCGCTGGTCGGGTACTGGCGCAGCAGCTCGCGCAGGCCGAGCCGGGCGGTGGTCAGGCTGCCCCGCCGGAGCTGCGCCAGCGACGCCTCGTACATCTGATCGGCCGACGCCGCGGCGGCGGCGCCGTCG
>DATCWW010000533.1:0-3064 GCA_036566145.1 Gemmatimonadales bacterium | reverse complement strand
GCTTCCAGGTGCTGCAGCTCCGCCTGCTGGGCGACACCGCCGGCGCCGCGGGTCAGGCGGCCGACTCCAGCGATTCGACGCAGCACCGGGAGTTCGCCGAGCGCCGCGTGCAGATGCAGCGGGCGATCCTCGACTCGGTCTACCACGTGCCCGACGTCGAGACGCTCGCGCGGCTGGCCCCGGACAGCGTGGCCGCGCGGTGGCTGCGGGCCACCCGCACCAGGAGCGATAGCGCCACGACGCCGGTCCCCCGGGCCCGCTACGTCGGGGTCGTGAGGGTCGATGATACCCTGGCCTATGCGGTGGTGGTGCGCACCGTGCCGCGGCCGGCGGGCCCCGTCCCCGAGCCGTTGCGCGACGTGATTCAGCAGGAGGAGCGTCCCGAAGTCATGGTGCTCCGCCGCCTCGCCGCCGGCTGGCGCAGCATGCTCGACGGCACCTCGCTGAGCAACGCGGCCGTGGCCGACGACCCGCTGGCGGACGACTGACATGGCCGAGCGATCGGCGCAGGCCGAGACGATGCTCTGGCGCCGGCTGGACCGCCCGGGGCACGAGGCCGCCCGGCTCGTTTTCCACGCGCCGTTCTGGCAATTGACCGGCACGGCCGTGTTCGCCGAAGACGCGGTGCCGTGTCGTCTCGAGTATCAGGTCACCTGCGATCCATCCTGGCGGACTCGCCACGCCCAGCTCACCGGGTGGTTCGGCACCAGGCGCATCGTCTGCACCATCTCGGCGGACGCGAAGCAGCGCTGGCGACTCGATGGACGCGAGTGCGGCGTGGTGGAAGGCTGCGTCGATCTCGACCTGTCCTTTTCGCCGGCGACGAATCTGCTGCCAATCCGCCGCCTGGCGCTTCCGGTCGGGCAGACCGCTCTGGTGCGCGCCGCGTGGCTGCGCTTTCCCGAGTGTCGCCTGGAGCCGCTCGACCAGCGATACCATCGGGTCGACACCGCGCAGTATCGCTATGAGTCGGGTGCGGGCGCGGAGGCCTTCCGCGCCGAGTTGCGGGTGACGCCGGCGGGCTTCGTGGCCGAGTACTCCGGTCTCTGGGTTGCCGAAGCGGCCGGCTGACCGTCGCTGGTGTGCTACCTGAGGTGATGGCATGGAAGTCATTGTGGATAAGGGCATTGGCCATACATCTCTCAAGCGACTTCTCACAGGCATCCTGGTTGCAGTCGGAGCCTGTGCTCCCGCCCCGGCGAACTCGCCGCCGCAGGAGGCGGCGCGCAACGGCGATCTCGAAGTCAGCACCGACCGGGCCAGCTATCGTGCGGGCCAACCACTTACGCTGACCGTCCACAATCGCGGGGCGGACACCGTGGCGTTCAATCCCTGCACGCGGACGCTGGAGGCGGAGCGCGGGAATGCGTGGACCGCCGTCCCCGAGCCGGCGCGGATCTGCACGATGGAAGCGTGGCTCCTCGCCCCCGGGGAGACGCGTGCCGGGCCGACCGAGCTCCCCGCCGATCTCGTCGCCGGCCGCTATCGCGCCGTGCTCGGCTTCAGCGCAGGGTCGGGGGAGCACGCGGCCGGCAAGCTGGAGGCGCGGACGGCTCCTTTCACGGTGGAGCAGTAGCGTGATGCGCTACGATCCCGCGCTCGCGATCCCGGTCCTGGAGCGCACGCCCGGCGTGCTGCGCGCGCTCCTCGACGGTCTGCCCCCGGCCTGGACCGAGGCCCGCGAGGGCCCCGGGCGCTGGAGTCCGTACGATGTGGTGGGGCATCTCATTCACGGGGAGCGCACCGACTGGATCCCCCGCGCCGAGATCATCCTTCGAGCCGGCGAGGCGGAGCCGTTTCCGCCCTTCGACCGGGTGGCGATGTTCCGCGACTCGGCGGGCAAGTCGCTCGGCGAGCTGCTCGATCTCTTCGCTCGTCTCCGGCGTGAGAGCGTGGTCCGCCTCCGCGCCATGGCCCTCACGCCGGCCGATCTCGAGCGCCGCGGCCGTCACCCGGAGCTCGGACCGGTCACGCTGGGGCAGCACCTCGCCACCTGGGTGGCGCACGACCTGAGTCACATCCGGCAGATCGTCCGCACCATGGGGCGCGAGTACGCCGAGGCGGTCGGCCCGTGGACCGCGTACCTGCCCATGCTCCGGCCCGAGGCGGGCGAAGCGTGAGCCCCGGGACGCTGATCCGCCTGGCGGCGGAGCTGCTGGTGCTGCTGGTGCTCTGTCTGGTGCTGCGGGCGCGGGGCGAGCCGCTCCGCGAGGTCTTCGCGCTGGTGCCCGTACGCCGCGCGACCCTGGCAGGCTGGGTGGCGGCCTTCGTGGTGCTGATGCTGCTCGAAGCGCTGCTGGGACCGCTGCTCGGGTTCCCGCCCGCCCGGCCCTGGGAAAGCCGTTACGGCTCGACCGAAATGCTGATCCGCCTGGTGGGGATCGTGCTGGTGGCGCCGGTTAGTGAGGAGCTCATCTTCCGCGGCGTCGCCTTCACCCGGCTCGCCCGGACCGGACTCGAAGCCTCGGGCGCGATCGCGGTGACCGCGGCGGTCTTCGCCATCCTCCACCTGCAGTACGGGCCGGGCCCCGTGACAATGATCCTGATCGACGGGCTGTTCTTCGGACTGGCCCGGGCGAAGACCGGCAGCGTGCTGGTGCCGCTGGTCTGCCACATGATCGGAAACAGCTATGCCGCCTGGGAGCGGCTCGCCGGCTAGACCTCTCGAGGGAGCAGCGCGTCATGTTCAATCTGGAGCTGTTGGGGCCGCCGGAAGGCGAGGGCGAGCGGCTCTTCAACTGGGGACGGATCACCCTGGGGCACTTTCAGGAGGATTTCCAGGCGCCGCTCTACGACTGGGCGCCGGGCGATTACGAGGCGCAGTGGATGGAATCGGCGCAGCGCCTGGTGGACGGCGCGTCGGTGGTGGTGTTCCTCACCCACATGGTGCACCCGACCGCGCCCTATCACATCGGCTGGCCGGCCTGGCGCGAGGGCGGCGTCATATGGGTGCAGGAGCGTCTCTTCGTCGCGAGCGACCTGGCGGGCGCCTTCGATCCGTCCGCGCCGGAGGCACATGTCGGGGGCCGCGCCGAGCGGTCCATCGAGGGCCAGCCGATCAGCC
>DATCWW010000518.1:0-4474 GCA_036566145.1 Gemmatimonadales bacterium | reverse complement strand
AGCGCGCCGTCCGGCCCCGCCATGCGCGCCTCACCCAGGTCGCGCTCCAGCCGGGCCAGCCGGAGCGCCGCCGGCGCGGGCAGCGACCACGCCTCCATCTCGCGGTAGGACCCCGTCGGCAGGTACGCGATCCCGTTGCTGGGCACCTCGGCGAGCGCGTCGTCCAGCCGGCTCAACCGCACCTCGCCCGCGTTGATCAGGTCCCACACCATACTGATGAAGCGGTCGAGCCAGCCCTGCTCGTATACCCAGCTCTTGGTCCCCGGCCAGCCGCCGAACTTCTCTCCGTCGTCGGCCAGCACGGCGAGCCGGTGCCCGGCGCCGCGCAGCTGGCGGAAGTAGTGGGCGCTCTCCTCCGGCGGGCGGAACGGGATCAGGTAGCGGAGCCGCTCGTCGATCGGGAAAAGCGCCATCCGCTTTCCATCGCTCTCGGTCCAGAGCGGCGCGTGCAGCCGGTCGGGGGTGAAGCCGGTGGCGAGGAAGTGGCGGTCGTCCACCAGGGCATAGTCCACTCCCGCGGTCGCGAGGTCGGCGGCCAGCTCCGGCTCCCACACCCGCTCGGTGAGCCAGAGCCCCCGGGCGCTCACCCCGAACCGGCGTTGCACCGCCTCCGCCATCCAGCGGATCTGCTCCACCCGGTCGGCGCGCGGCAGCGAGGCAAGAATCGGCTCGTAGAAGCCGGCGAGCAGGATCTCCAGCCGGCCGTCGGCCGCGAGCCGGCCGAGCTGGTCGAGGTAGCCCGGCTCGTGGGCCTCGAGCCATTCGAGCAGCGGGCCGGAGAGGTGGAGGACGGCGGGAAGGAACTCGCGCTCGGTGAGCCGCTCCAGCAGCGGGCGGTAAACGTCCTCGACGTGCTGGGTGAAGACGTGGTCGAAATTCCCCACCGGCTGGTGGAGATGGAGACCGAAGACGAACCGGAGCGGGCCCGCCGGGTGACCCGGCGGTGTCACCGGGCCGCGGACCGGGCGACAGCGCGCCGGTAGACGTCCAGGTACTGGTCGACCGAGCGCTCCCAGCTGAAGTCGCGCGCCATGCCCCGGCGGACCATCGCCTGCCAGCGGGGCGCGTCGGCGTAGCCGGCGAGCGCCCGGAGCGCCGCCTCCTCGAAGGCAGCCGGGGTGTAGGCGTCGAAGGCGAAGCCGGTGACCCCGTCTTCCACCGTGTCGTTGAGTCCGCCGACCCGGCGCACGACGGGCGGGGCGCCGTAGCGCTGGGACCGCATCTGCGTCAGGCCGCACGGCTCGTACAGCGAGGGCATGAGGAAGATGTCGGCCCCCGCCATCAGGCGGTGCTCCAGCCGGTCGGTGAAGTCGAGCTGCACCCCGATCCGGTTGGGCGCCGCGCTGGCGAGGTCGGTCAGCGCCTGCTCGTAGTACGGATCGCCGCTGCCGAGGAAGACGAACTGGGCGTCGCTCGCGAGCAGCTGGCGGGCCTGAAGGACGAGGTCGAGCCCTTTCTGGGTGACCAGCCGGCCGGCCATGCCGAAGATCGGCGCGCGGCGCCGCTGGGGCAGACCGAACGACCGCTGCAGCGCCGCCTTGCAGCGCCGCTTCCCCTCCAGCTTGTCCACCGAGTACTGGGCGGTGATGAGGGGATCGGTGGCCGGGTTCCACAGCCGCTGGTCGATCCCGTTGAGCACCCCCACGAGTCGGTCGCCCAGGCCGACGAACACGCCGTGGAGCCCGAACCCGCCGCCCGGCGTGCGCAGCTCCGCCGCCTGGGTCGGGCTCACCGTGGTCACGTAGTCGGCGAAGACCAGCCCGCCCTTGAGCAGGTTCACCTTGCCGTACCACTCCAGCATGGTCCAGTGGAAGAGCTCCCAGGGCAGTCCGATGTCGGGCATCACCTCGGGCCCGAAGTGTCCCTGATAGCCCGGGTTGTGCACCGACAGCACCACGCTGGCCTCGCGGGCCCAGCGGTGCTGGTCGAAGAGGGTCCGGAGATACACCGGCGCGAGCGCCGTGTGCCAGTCGTGGGCGTGCAGCAGGATCCGCCGCTGGGTGAGCCGCGGCAACGCGGTGAGCGCGGCGAGGGCGAAGAAGGCGAACCGGCGCGCGTTGTCGGGGTAATCGGCCCCGGCCTCGCCGTAGATGCCGGATCGGTTGAAGTAACCCAGGTGCTCGATGAAGAAGACCTGGGCGCCGGTCACCGGACCGGCCACCCGGAAGACGCGAGCCTCTTCGGCCCGGCCCCCGAGCGACACCACGAACGGGGGCCCGACCGGCTCGAGGTCGCAGTCTACGTCCCGAACCGTCCGATAGAGCGGCAGGATCGCGATCACGTCGAGCCCCGCGGCCGCCTGGAACCCGGCCAGCCCGGCCACCGCCTCGGCCAGGCCGCCGGTCCGGGCGTAGGGGTAGTACTCCGCCGTCACGTGGACGACGGTGGGGAGCTCGCCGTCCGGGGCGATCAGCGGCGCGGGGGGCGCCGGCGCGGCCGGCGCTGGGGGCAGGGTCGCCATGCTCAAAGCCTCATCCCGTGGGCGGGTCGTCGCCCGCGGCCTCACCCCGGATGGCCGGGGCGTAATACTCCTGAACGTAGTCCTGGACCATCCGCCGGGCAGTGAACCGGCGCCCGGCCAGCCGCATCGCGTGCCGCATCTTCTCCACCCAGCCGTGCGGAACGCCGCCGGCGTTGCGGGTGTAGTAGAGCGGGATGATGTGGTCTTCCAGCAAACGGTAGAACCGCTCGGCGTCGGCCGCATCGGCGTCCTCGGCCTCGCCGGCCGGGGCGATGGCCCAGCCGCTCAGCCCGTCGTACGCCTCCTGCCACCAGCCATCCAGCGTGCCCAGCTGCGGCACGCCGTTGAGCCCCGCCTTCATCCCGCTGGTCCCCGAGGCCTCCAGCGGCACCCGCGGCAGGTTGAGCCAGAGATCCACGCCCTGCACCAGCAGGTGGGCCAGGTGCATGTCGTAGTCCTCCAGGAACGCCACCCGGCCCTCGAATTCGGGGTCACGGGTGAACTGGTAGACGCTCTGGAGGACTTCCTTGCCCGGATTGTCAGCCGGGTGGGCCTTCCCGGCGAAGATGATCTGCACCGGCCGCCACGGGTCCACCAGGAGGCGGCGGAGCCGGTCGAGATCGCGGAAGATGAGATTCGCGCGCTTGTAGGTGGCGAAGCGCCGGGCGAAGCCGATGGTGAGGGCCGCGGGATCGAGCAGCGTTCCCGCGCCGACCACCTGCGCCGCCTCCTTGAACCGGGCCGCGAAGCGGCGCCGCGCGTCTTCCCGGACCCGGTTGGTGAGGGTGAACTTGAGCCGGCAGTGCTCGTCCCAGAGCCGGTGGGTGTCGAGGGTGAGCACCTGGTCCCACAGCGCGGGGTCGTCCACCCGGTCGCCCCAGTCCTGCCCCAAGTGCTCGTCCAGCAGCTCCATAATCGTGGACGCCATCCAGGTGGCCAGGTGCGCCCCGTTGGTTACGTGCCCGATCGGCACCGCCTCCCACGGCCGCCCGGGCCAGAGGTCGCGCCACAGGTTCCGGCTCACCTGTCCGTGCCGGCGGCTCACCCCGTTCACCCGGGCCGAGAGCCGCATGGCACACACGGTCATGTGGAACTGGCCGGGGAGGGCAGGGTGCTCGCCGAGCTTGTAGAGCGCGTCGCGCTCGATCCCCATCTCCTTCCAGACCGGGCCGGCGCAGGCCTCGAGCTGCTCCACCGAAAAGGCGTCGTGCCCCGCGGGGACCGGCGTGTGGGTGGTGAAGACGCCTTGAGCGCGGACCCGCTTCACGGCCTCGTCGAGCGAGGTGCCCGTGGTGGTCAGCTCCCTGAGCCGTTCGATCATCATGAAGGCCGCGTGGCCCTCGTTGGCATGCCAGACCGACGGGTTGATCCCCATCGCCCGGAGCACCCGGACGCCGCCCACCCCGAGGATCCACTCCTGCCGGACCCGCAGCTCGGGGCCGCCGGCGTAGAGCTTGTTCATCAGCCCGCGGTCGTCGGGGTGATTGTCTTCGAGGTTGGTATCGAGGAGGTACAGGGGCACCCGGCCCACCATGACCCGCCACGCCCGCACCTGGACCGGCCGGCCGGAGGTCTCCACCACGGTGAGGAACGGTTGCCGGTTGGGGCCGGTCACCGGGGCGACCGGAGTGAGGGTGACGTCGTACTCCTCGTCACTGTCCTCCTGCCAGCCGTCGAGCCGGAGCCGCTGGTCGAAGTACCCCTTCATGTAGAAGAGCCCGACGCCCACCATGGGCACGCCGAGGTCGCTCGACGCCTTGCACTGGTCGCCGGCCAGCACCCCGAGGCCGCCGGAGTAGATCGGCACCGAGCTGTGCAGCCCGAACTCGGCGCAGAAGTAGGCGACCGGCCGGCCGTCGAGCTCCGGGTGCGTCTTGTGGAACCAGGTTTCGCCGCTCGAGGTCTCGTGGTGCAGGCGGGTCATGACCACGTCGTAGCGGCGGAGGAAGTCGTGGTCGCTGGCGCAGGCGGCGATCCGGGCCGGATCGACCCGGCACAGAAGCTCGAGCGGGT
>DATCWW010000517.1:0-10360 GCA_036566145.1 Gemmatimonadales bacterium | reverse complement strand
CTGTTGTCGAATGCCGCCGGCGGCAAGTCGAGCACCAGCCGCTGCTGCGCCGAGTCGAGTACCCAGTGCATGTCCTCGGCGCCCGCGAAATTGACGGCGAGTGCCGCGGGATCGACCCCCGGCGTGGCCGCGGCGCGGGCTACCACCGCGCGGGCCCCCGATGCGTCGCCCTTGCCCAGCTCGGCCATGACCCGGGTTTGCAGCAGGAGCAGGTTGGTCGGCGCGAGCTCGAGCCCGTGGTCGGCCACCTGCTGTGCCTCGTCGTACCGGCGCTCCTGCAGCAGGCGGAAGCTGAACCGCACCGCGGTGTTCACCGAGCGCGGGTCCAGCTCCTGCGCCCGCCGGAGCCGGGCAAGCGCCAGCTCGGTCCGCTCCGGCCGCCGGTCGACCGCGCCGCCGGTGCCGAGCAGGTCGACGTCCTGCGGCCAGTGGGCGATACCGGAGTCGATCGTCGCGAGCGCGCCCGGTGGGTCGTTCTGGACCAGGAGCTGGTAGAGCGCTCGGGCGTGGTACATCGCCGGGTGGTCCGGCACCAGCCGCTCGGCCTGGGCGAGCGCTTCGCCCGCGAGCCGGGCCTCCTCGGGCTCGGGCGAGGACATAGAGTAGATCACCGAGTGCAGCCGGGCGAGCCGCGCCCACCCCAGCCCGAACGAGGAGTCGAGCGTCACGGCCTGCCGGAAGAACCCCAAGGCCCGCCGCACGCTCGCCGCGTCGCGCTGCTCATTGGCGATCTCGCCCTTCTGGAACGCCGCCCACGCCTCCGCGCTCCGGGTCGGCTGCTCGGCGAGGGTGCGGTAGCCCTCCTCACCCAGCGCGAGGCTCAAGGCGCTCACCACATCGCCCGCGATCCGGCTCTCCAGCTGGAAGACGTCGCCGAGCGGCGCGTCGAACGGCGCCTGCCACCGCACCGTCGGCTCGCCGCCGGACACTTCCACCAGCTCCGGACTCACCTGCACCCGCCGAACGCCGCCCGCGCCCTGCTCGACCCGCACTACCCCGGTCAGCAGGTAGCGCACGCCCAGTGCCCCCGCGATCCGCTCGGGCGGGTCGCCCGCCTGCCGGTAGGGCACCGAGCTCGCCCGCGCGATCACCCGCACTTCCGGCAGCCGGGCCAGCTTCCCGCGCACCGCGTCGCTCACCCCTTCGGCGAGGAGGGCGACGCTCGAATCCCCCCGGCTCTCGAATGGGAGCACGGCGATCCGCGGCGGTCCCGCCGCCTCCGCGGCAGGCCGAGCCGCCTCCGCCTTCCCGCCCGCCGTCTGCGCCCGCCGCCAGCCGAACAGAATGCCGACGCCGATAAGCACCCCGACGACGAGGGTTGCAGCCATCACCCCGGGCCGGCTCCGCCTCCGCCGCTGCGCCCGTGCGCGCTCGCGCCCCTCCACCGGCGTCAGGGCGTCCCCCGTCAGCGCCTTCGCGAACTCCCTCACACTCCCGAACCGCTCCCCCGGCTCCAGCGCCAGCGCCCGCTGCAGCGCCTCATTCACCGGGGCCGGCAGCTCGGGCCGTCGCGCCAGCGCGCTCGGCGTGGGCGAGGTGTGCCGCGCCACGATGATCGCACCGGCGGTGGGTCCGCTGAACGGCGGCTCGCCGGTGAGCATCTCGTAGCACACGGCGGCGAGGGCGTACTGGTCGGCCCGCCCGTCCACCGGGTGCTCATGCGTCGCCTGCTCCGGCGCCATGTAGGCCGGCGTCCCGAGCACGTGGCCGGTGCGGGTGAGCGACTCGTCGTCGCCCGGGCCGGTGGTCTCGAGCGCGCGGGCAATCCCGAAGTCCGCGACCAGCACCATCCCGTCGTCGGTCAGCAGGATGTTCTCGGGCTTGATGTCGCGGTGGATCACCCCCTCGCCGTGGGCGTAGGCGAGCGCCTGGGCGGTCTCGCGGGTGATCCGCAGGACCTCCTCCACCGGGAGCGGCCCCTCGCGACGTAGGCGGTCACGCAGGGAGCCGCCCCGGACGTAGGGCATGGTGAACCAGAGCAGCGGCGCTCCGGGCGCGCCTTCGGGGCTCGGGATCTCGCCCGAGTCGTAGACGCCAAGGATGTGTGGGTGCTGCAACCGGGCGGCGAGCTCGATCTCCCGGCGGAAGCGGCGGGGCCGGACGGAAAGGGCGGTCGTGCGGTCGGAGTGGATGACCTTGAGGGCGACGGGGCGGCGGTGCTTGACGTCCTGGGCCAGGTAGACGACCGCCATGCCGCCCCGCCCGAGCTCGCGCTCGAGGCGGTAGCGGGGGTGGAGAGTCGATCCGAGCCCCCGAAACGGGTCGCTCATGCGTTCAACTTCGGCCAGCCCCTACTGCTTCGGCATGCTGCTGTTCCAGATGTCCCGATACATCTTCCACCCGCCCTCGGTCTTCTTGTAAACGACGATGTACGGGCCGTGATCCAGGTGCTTGCCATCGGGAGAGTTGGCCACCCATTTGCCGGTCTCGACCGCGTAGTTGCCGAACCCTGCGACATCTTCCGTGGTCAGCGTGAGCTTGCCACCCAGCTTGATGTCCGCCTCGATGAGAGCCTGGATCGCGGCGGGGCCGGTGCCCGGTTCGGCTCCGGGGGCCATGAGGGTGGCGTCCTTGGTGTAGAGCGCCGTAACGCCGGCGGCATCTCCCCCGTTGTACGCCTTCTGCCACGCCTGGGCCGCCTTCTCGATCTGGGCGTGGAGGTCTCCGCCGGTCTGCGCCAGCACCTTGCACGGCAACGCCAGAGTCAACGCGAGCACGCCAACTGCCATGCGACGCCTCATATGACCCCCGATCTCCGAGGAATGGTCACGCGGGACGGCTGGGAGGTTGCCGCTGGGCCCGCGCTCGAAGCGGCAACCCGGTCTATGCATCTGATGTGGAGGGATGCTTCAAGCTAACCGATCTTCTTGCTTCGTGCAGGACGCGCCCGAGCGAAGCTGAATCGCGCGATCGGGTATGAAGAACCCTTCCGCCCGCATGTGGACATGTGGTCGATGTTCACTCGTGTGGACAGGAAATTTCCCTCTTGTGCATCCGTGACTCGCTTGCCGTATTGTCGGCCCCGATCCAGAACTCATCCGCTCGTTCGGTGATCGGCGAGGCCAACCGCGTGCCTCGTCCACGCGGCAGCTGCGCCGCGGTGTGCCGTGCAAGAGGTTGATCCGCGATTCAGCCGGACCTGCAGCGCTCGCATTGATGAACCAGTCGGCTCGCAGACCGACGGGGGATGGAAGCCGGAGCTCCCAAGGCTGCACCGTAGAACGCAACAGTTAGGCGGTAGCTGCGGGAAGAGGAACGGAGAAGTCAATTCTCCGACTCCGGGTAATCGATGCGCGGACGGCCCGTCTCCTCTTCGGAGGAAGCGGGCCGTCTGACCTTGTGCCTCCGGGTCACTCGCTGCGGAGCACCTCGATAGGCTCGAACCGGGTAGCCCGCCGCGCCGGCGCCCAGCTCGCGAGTGCCGCGACGGCCGCGAGCCCTGCGGCGACGGCGGCGTAGGTGAAGGGATCGAGTGGGCTCACGGCGTAGAGCAGGCTGGCGGCGGCGCGGGTGAGCAAGGCCGCACCCACGAGTCCCACCACCAGACCCGTTCCGGCCAGCCGCAATCCGTCGCCCAGCACGGCCCGGCGTACCTGGCCCGCTCTCGCGCCCAGGGCCAGGCGGACGCCGATCTCCCGCCGGCGGCGGGTGACCGAGTAGGACATGACCCCGTAGATCCCGATCGCGGCCAGGAGGAGCGCGAGGGCGGCGAAGGCGGCGCAGAGGACCATGGTGAAGCGCGCCCGTCCCTGCGCGTCGCCCACATAGGCGAGCAAGGGCCGGACGTCATAGACCGGCAGCTCGCCGTCGAGCTGCGCGACGATCCGCCGGATCGTGGCCTCCTCCACCCGGGTCTCTCCCTTGGTGCGCAGCGCCCACGCCATGGGATTGCGCGGGCTCTGGCGGTGCGGCACGTAGACCTGCTCCCGCACCACCTCGGTCAGGTCGCGGTGCCGGATGTGGCGCACCACGCCCACGACCCGCGCCCAGGTGGGGACGAAGCCCTGGTCGGTCACGAAGTCCACCTGCAGCCGCTGGCCGATCGCGTCCCGTCCCGGCCAGGCCTTCTCCGCCAGGCGCTCGTCCACGATCACCACCGGAGGCCCCGCGCCGTCGTCCGCCTCCTCGAAGCCTCGACCCGCGACCAGCTTCGCGCCGATGGTCTCGAACCAGCCCGGGCTCACCGACCGGGCGTCGGCCTCTCGCCCCCCTCGGCTTTTCGGATCCACACCGTCATAGGTGTAGGGCGTGGACCAGTTGGGCAGATCGTCGAAGGGGAGGGCACTGACCGCGCCGACCTCCTCCACGCCGGGCAGGGCGCGCAGCCGATCCTCCAGCCGGCGCGCGAACTCGGTGCTGGCCGCCACGCTCCGGTAGCGGCCGCGGGGGAGCGAGAGCCGGAAGGTGAGAACCCGGTCGGCGTGGAAGCCGGGGTCCACCTGCGTCAGGGCGATGAAGCTGCGGACGAGGAGGCCCGCCCCCACCAGCAGGATCGTGCCGAGCGCCACCTGCGACACCACGAGGAGACGACGCATCCGGCGGCGCGGCGCGTCGTCGCCGCTCCGGCCGGCTCCACGGAGCACCGCCTCGAGGTCGTGACGCATCGCGCCCCGGAGACCCACCAGCGAGACCACGACGGCGGCGACGAGCCCGACCCCTGCGCTGAAGGCGAGCACCGGTGCGTCGAGTGAGATGCGCTCGAGTCCGAAGCGGGAGAGCGCCGCCGGCCTGAACGCGACCAGCAGGTGGAGCAACGCCTGGCCCACGGCGAGTCCGGCGAGGAGGCCGAGGGAAGCCAGGACCAGCGTCTCCACCATCACCTGGCGCACGAGGCGGCCCCGCGTGGCGCCGAGCGCGGCTCGGACCGCCATCTGCTCGCGCCGCGCCAGCTCCCGCCCGATGAGCAGGTTGGCGACGTTGACGCAGGCCAGGAGCAGCAGGAGCCCCACCGTGCCCAGCAGCGTGAGCAGCACCGGCCGCACCGGCCGCACCGCGTCGTCCTGCAGGCCCACCGCGAAGAAGCTCCGGCCCGAGGCGTCGTACTCGGTGTGCTCGGCCTCCATCCGAGCGCCGATCTCGGCGATCTCCCGCTCTGCCTCCGCCGGCGACACCCCGGACGAAAGGCGGCCGACGGTCCGGAGGTAGTACTGGTCCCGTGGGTCGCGGGCATGGTCGCTGGGGAATGGCGCGAAGGCCTGGAGCTCCGGCGGCACGTTCGCGTCGGGCGCGAAGGCGAGGCGCAGCTCGGGCGGGGCGACGCCGACCACGGTGACGCTCCCCCCGTCCATGTGGACGGTCCGGCCGACGACTCCCGGGTCGGCGCCGAACCGCCGCCTCCAGAGCGCGTCCGACAGGATCACGACCCGCGGCGCGCCCTGGCCCTCTTCGGTCGGCTCGAAGTTCCGGCCCAGTCGGGGCTCCACGCCCAGGAGAGAGAAGAAATTCGCGGATACCAGCCCGACCCGGAGCTGCTCGGGCTCTCCCTCACCCGAGATCTGGGCGGTGGTGGTCCAGATGGCGGCGATGTCCTGAAAGCCCCTCGCCTGCTCGCGCAGGTCGAGCAGCTCGGGCCCGGAGAGAGGGGCGCGTTTGTACCCGGCCAGGTCCAGGTTGGACCAGATGACCATCAGCCGGTCCGGCTCCCGGTAGGCCGGCGGCGCCAGCAGCACGGCCTGGATCACGCTAAACACCGCCGCGTTCGCCCCGATGGCGAGCGCCAGGGTTGCGACGACCGCGGCGGCGAAGGCGGGCGCTCGACGGAGTTGGCGGAGAGCCAGGGCGAGATCGCGGCCCAGACTCTCGAGGCCGGCCCCGGCCCGGACGGCTCGCACCTCTTCCTTTACCGTATCCACCTTTCCCATCTGGGCCATCACGGTGCGCCGGGCCTCCGCCGCACCCATTCCGGCCGCGACCCTGGCCTGGACCGCCACGTCCACGTAAGCGCGCAGCTCCTCGTCCAGCTCCCGCTCCCGAGCGGCCGGCCGGAAGAGGTTGCGCACGAGCGCGCGGAGTCGGGAGAGCGCTTCCAGCTCAGGCCTCGGTGGCGCGCAGCACGCGCCCGATGGCCGTGGCGACCGTCTCCCAGTTCCGCGTCTCGTGGGCGAGCCGCTTCTCACCGGCCCGGGTCAGGGAGTAGAAGCGCGCCCGACGGTTGTTCTCGGAGCGGCCCCACTTGGCGGCGAGGAAGCCTTGCTCTTCCAACCGGTAGAGGGCGGGGAAGAAGGTGCCGGCGTTGACGTGGAAGACTCCGCGGGTGAGCTGCTGCAGCCGTTGGGAGACCCCGTACCCGTGCAGCGGCCCGAGGCTCAGGGTGCGCAGGATGAGCAGGTCGAGGGTGCCCTGGAGCAGGTCGCTCTTGCCGGTCGCCACGGTGGTCTCCTATGGGTCATCTATAGGATTGCGGCGTTACCTATGGTTTGTCAATAGGAGGGGCGCAGGGGCGCAGCAGCCGCGGGGGCGCAGGGCTCCAGGGCGGCACTGGCCTGCTCCAGTGGTGATCAAGGTGATATCCCCGGTAGGCAGACACGCCGTCGAGGACTTGCATGCAAGGGAGGGGTGTCTGCGAGCATATCGGAGCGGCGCGCGCTGGGCAAGCGCGGCGGATGAACTTCGATCCCTCCGTCCGGCGTATTGAACCAAGGTGCAAATGTCGGCTGCATCTCGGCTGTTGCTCGGGTCGAATCGCCTGCGGATAGAACGTCTCGCAGGGTACGACGGCGAACTTCGCGGGCTTCGCCTGTGATCCGGAAATGAATGTGAGTTCACACTGTCGGAATACAGCTATTGTGTGACGCCAACACGACACCTGCCGCAGCCCTGCTGTCGCATTCGGCCCGGTTCGGAGCGGATGTGGCCGCGCTCCATGTCACCGCCTCGCCCGCCCTGTGCTTCCACCGCGTCACGATGATTGCCAACTGAGAGTCCGAGCGTTAGCGTGTAGGCCCCCTGACGTACAGTCACAAACGGAACCGAAGTCCCGCGGCCGGATTCTTGCCCGGAGCGCACAGCGGTGCCGCAGAGGCGCCGATAAGCGACGATTGATCGTGCTGGTTCCGGCGGCGTGGCGACCGCGGCATGGCCGGATCGCCCCGGTCTGCCCGAACGGGCACGAACGACGAGCGGGTCCACGTAGTTGGAACATGCTCGATGCCAGCTGTGGAGCCTTGGGCCGCCGGCGCTGCGCCGAGCCTGCCCATCATCGGTGAGTCCCCCGCCATCCAGTCGGTGCTGACCCGGCTCGGTCCCATCGCGCGCGCGCGTCGTACCACCCTCATCAGCGGTCCCACCGGCACGGGAAAGGAGATCGTGGCGCACGAGCTCCACCGCGAAGGCCAGCCCGCCGGGACACCCTTCGTAGTGGTGCATTGTGGAGCGCTCACCGACACCCTCGCCGAAGACGAGCTCTTCGGGCATGCCCGTGGCGCGTATACCGGAGCACGCGATGCCCGCGGCGGACTCATCCGGGCGGCCTCCGGCGGGACGCTGTTCCTCGACGAGGTGGACTCCCTGTCTCCGAAGGTGCAGGCCAACCTCCTGCGCTTTCTGGAGAGCGGAGAGTTCCGCAGCCTGGGCTCTGATCGCCTGGAGCACGCCCGTCCCTGGGTCATCGCGGCCACCAACCGGGACCTGGGCGAGCAGGTCCGCACCGGCGCGTTCCGAGCCGATCTGTGGTACCGTCTGGATGTGATCCGGCTGGAGCTGCCGCCGCTCCGGCTTCGCGGGTGGGACATCGATCTGCTGGCCGAGTTCTTCCTCAGAGAGGTGGCGGGGACCAGCAAGCACTTTTCTCCCTCCGCCCTGGCGGCACTCCACCGACACGACTGGCCCGGCAACGTTCGCGAGCTGCGGCACTGTGTGGAGCGGGCCGCCCTGCTTTCCATGGGCCCGCTCATCGATGCCGCCGATCTGGGGCTCTCCGCCCCGGGCGGCCTTCCCGAGCCGTCCGAGAATCCGCCGCCGAAGCCGGAGCTCGAGCAGGAGCTCTGGCAGCTGGTCGACCGGGATGGTCTCTCCCTCGCCGAGGCCGTGCTCCACTGCGAGCGCGCGATCATCTCGGCCGCGCTCCGCGCCGAAAGCGGCAATCGCACCCGCGCGGCCGACCGGCTGCGGATTCACCTCCGCACCATCTTCAAGAAGCTGGAGCGCGGTCGTCCGTAGTGCCGTCTCGGGCAGCCCTGCGCGCTTGAGCGTGCCCGCTCGGGCAGTCTCCCCACCCATTCGCCGCGCGGCACTCCGCTAAGTCCAACCAGAACACGGCTCACAGCATCGAGAATCGGCGCGCCCGCGTTGGCACGTCGCGTGCTTGGTGCTCCGTCGGCACCAGTCTCCCGCGCGTGACCTCCTCGTGAGAGCGTCCATGGAAACCCTCGTCCCCAGCCGCACTCAGATCTCCGATCGTTTCCCGATCGCCTCCTTCGACGTTCGAGTTCCCGAGTCCCGCTTCTTCGAGATCGCCTGCGCCACCGACCCGCGCCTCTTCCATACCGAGTACCGTGGCCAGCGCACGCAGCGGAACTTCTTCACCACTCGGGACAACGGCCTCCTGGCCGCGCCCCGGGGACGCACCACCTGGCTCATGCCATCGGAGCAGTTGAAGCGCTTCGCCGGTGCCCAGCGCATCTACTACGCCCTCGCGAGCTACGGCGGGCCGACCGGCGCCGATCCCCACTTCTCCATCTCCCCGCGCGCGCTGGACCAGGTGCCCAGCGTGGGGCTCGCCCCGGACTTCACCGGGCGCACGCTCGACCGCACCCGGCTCGGCCAGTACGAGGCCACACCCGACGCCTACGGCGGGAAGCAGAGCGCCGACCTCCGGTGGGGCGGGGACGACGTGCTCGAGCGGGAGCGGGACGACGAGGGCGAGGACGATGTGTACGACGACGGCTTCGATCGCTCCCTGTGGACCGGCGACGGCGAGACCGAAGTCGCGGAAGGGCGCATCGGCACGGCTGACGGCGAATCCGCTCGCAGCTGCCGAGGCTCCGAGGCGGCGCTCAGTGCGGTGGGCGCGGCCCTGGCCCTGGCCACCGAGGACACCGAGCCAGAGGCGGAGCACGAGGATGATTTCGACAGCGCGTACAGTGTGGAAGACGAGACGGAGGACGAAGAGGACGCATACCTGGAGGACTACGAGGATCCCCAGGGGATCTACGGGGCCGTCGCCTACCATGTCCAGGCGCCCGGCAGGCGTGGCCGGGGTCGGACGGGGGCCGTGGCCCTGGAGGACGCGCCCGCCGCCACGATCCCGGTGTCACCGGCGGGCGCGCCGTCTGGCAAGGACTCGGACTACTGCGACGACGAGGAGTGCGAGGCGCCCTCGCTGGTGCCCGGGCTTGCGGCGGTGGTCTTCGACATCCCGGAGCAGATCCGGATCATGCGCGTGGTCGGGGCCGCGGAGAGTGGAAGCGACGGCTATTCGGCCGTGAATGCCGACACCGAGTTCAGCGATCCCCGCCACAAGGCGTTCCAGAAGTATCACCTGGGGCTCTCCTGGGGCTTCGTGCAGTTCACCCAGCGGAGCGGTGCGGTCGGTCGCGTGCTGCAGGCGGTCCGCCGGCGGGAGCTCCGGACCGAAGAGCGCATCCCCGACGCGCAACAGATGCCGGCCATCTTCGGCTCGGCCTGGCAGCAGCTGCTCGACGTCACCGGCGCGGCGACGCCCGATGCCCGCCTGGCTCCGGTGGACGGCGCGGAGCTGTGGAAGGACCCCTGGCTGGACCGGTTCGCCAAGGCCGGCGCGCTGGACCACGTGCGCGCGGCCCAGAACGAGATCGCCATCGCCGACTATCTCGACCCGGTCATTCCGGTGGCCGGCTGGCTCGGGGTGTCCCGTCCCCGCGGAATCGCCATGCTGCTCGACCGCTGCATCCACATGGGCGTTCGCGGCGGTCTCCGCTGGATCATGGAGACAGTCGGACCGGTCCGGACCGACGGCGATCGTGCCGCCGCGCTGCAGACGCTCGGCTACGGCGATCTCAAGAGCTTCCAGGCCGGCGTCGAGGGGCTCGAGGCCGACGGGAAGTGGGGGCCGCGCACCCACGCGGCCATGGTGGCCCGGCTGCGCGAGCTCGGCGCCTCGTCGCCGATCCCGGTGCCGTCGCCCGAGGAAGTGTTGCAGGCGCTGGCCGACGGTTCTGCCGGCCGGAGCTTCGAGCGCCGGATGCGGGACCTGCTGAAGAACCAGACCGACTTCGACGACACCGTGCAGTACGCGCTGTCCTGAGCCATGCGCGATCCCGTGCCAGCGGCTCGCACCGCACGCAGCGGCTCACCGGTCGATCCCTACGCGGTGGGGTTCGAGACTCCGGCCGATCTCCGCGGCGGCGCTCCGCCGAGCAACGGCGGCGCCACGGCCGCAGCG
>DATCWW010000490.1:0-29072 GCA_036566145.1 Gemmatimonadales bacterium | reverse complement strand
TGATCAGTCCGACGGACGAAGCGATGTCCGTCAGCCAGTTCACTGCCGCGGTCAAGCGCATGGTCCAGGGGCAGATCCCGGCGCTGTGGCTCCGGGGCGAGGTGGTGGGCCTCAAGCCGCACCCCAAGGGACACTGGTATTTCAGCCTGCGCGAGGGCGAGGCCCAGGTGCGCTGCGCCATGTGGCGGACCTACACTCAGCGGGCGGGAAAGCCCCCGAAGGACGGCACCGAAGTGTTCGTCCTCGCCCGGGCCGACTTCTACGAGGCCAAGGGCGACTTCCAGCTCAGCATCACCCGCATGCTGCCCACCGCCGGCGTCGGCGCGGCCCAGCGGGAGCTCGAACGGGTCAAGGAGGCGCTGCAGCGCGACGGACTCTTCGATCCCGCCCGCAAGCGCCGCCTGCCGGAGCTGGCCTGCACCATCGCCGTGGTCACCAGCCTCGCCGGCGCGGCGCTGCACGACATCGTGACCGTGGTGAGGAAGCGGTGGCCCTGCTGCCGGCTGCTGGTGATCGACGCCCGGGTCCAGGGCGAGGGGGCGGTCGAGGCGCTGGTCGCGGCGCTGCGACTGGTGAACCGTCTGAGCGGCGTGGACCTCTGCATCGTCGGGCGGGGCGGCGGCGGCCGGGAGGACCTGGCGGCCTTCAACGCCGAGGCGGTCTGCCGCGCCCTGGCCGCGGTGCAGGTCCCCACCATCTCGGCGGTGGGGCACGAGACCGACGTCTCCCTCACCGATCTGGTCGCCGACTACCGGGCACCCACGCCCTCCGCGGCGGCCGAGGCCGCGGTGGCCGATCGGCTCGAGGTGCGCCGGCAGCTGGACGACCTGGCCGCGCGGTTGGCGAGTGGCCTGAGCGGCCGCACCCGTCTCGCCGACGAGCGGCTGGGGCGTACCGCAGACCGATTGTACGCCGCGGTGACCGACACGGTGCGCCGCGACCGCACTCGCCTGGAGCGACTCGCGGCGCAGCTCGACGCGCTGAGTCCGCTACGCATCCTCGACCGGGGGTACGCCGTTCCGGTGGACCCGGACGGCCACGTCCTCAAGCGGCGGGACGAGTTCGCGCCCGGTGCGCCCTTCACGCTCCGGGTAGCCGACGGCACCGTCGCCGCCCGGGTGGAGCCCGCCCCATGACCATCGCCGACGACCTGGCCCGGCTGGAGGAGATCGTCCGCAAGCTCGAGGCCGACGACGTCGAACTCGACGCCGCCCTCCGGTTGTTCGAGGAAGGAATCGCCCGGCTCCGCTCGGCCCGCGACCAGCTCGGCTCGGCCGAGCTCAAGGTGCAGCAGGTGCTGGAGCAGGCCGGCGATCTTCGCGTCACCGATCTCGATGGCTGAGGCCGTGGCCGAGCCCTCGGCCGCGGAGCTGCTCGCGGAGGCGCGGGAGCGCACCGACCGCCGGCTCGGCGAGTGGGCCGAGCGCCTCCAACGTGAGGTCGGCGGGCCCGACGGCGAGGCGTTCGCCTACGCGCTCTGCACCCCGGGCAAGCGGGTCCGTCCGGCGCTCCTCATCGCCGCCTACCGCGCGGCCGGCGGCCGGGACGAGGCCATCGCCGGCGTCGCCGCGGCGGTGGAGACCGTCCACACCTATTCCCTGGTGCACGACGACCTGCCCTGCATGGACGACGACGACCTCCGCCGCGGTCGGCCGACTACGCACCGCCGCTTCGACGTTCCCACCGCCACCAGGATCGGCTACCTGCTGGTGCCCGTGGCGGCCCGGGTCCTGGCCGGCGCGGCCGCCGAGCTGCGGCTGTCGGACCAAACCCTGGGGCGCATGGCGGAGGAGCTGTTCCAGGCCGGCGGCATCGAGGGGATGGTGGGGGGCCAGTGGCTCGACCTGGAGGCCGAGCGGCGCCGGCTGGCTCTGGGGGACCTGATCGCGGTCCACCGAGGCAAGACCGGCGCGCTCATCCGGGCGGCCTGCGCGCTCGGGGCGATCGCAGCGGAGGGGAGCGGGGCCGTAGTGGCGGCGCTTACCGCCTATGGGGAGGACGTCGGGCTCGCCTTCCAGATCGCGGACGACGTGTTGGACGCCACCGGGACCAGCGAGGAGTTGGGGAAGACGGCCGGACGCGACGCCGAGCTGGCCAAGTCCACCTACGTGAGCCTGCTCGGGGTGGAGGCGGCCCGGACCGAGGCCGAGCGGCTGGCGCGGCGGGCCGTCGACCACCTCGACGACGCCCGCGTGCCGAGCGGGGCACTGGGGACCTTGGCGGAGTATATTGTAACGAGAAGCTCCTAGCGCATAGACAGGCTTTCGTGACCCGAGGCGTCATGAGTCTCCTCTCCACCATCCGCTCCCCCGCCGACCTCAAGCGTCTTCGCCGCGACCAGCTCCCCGCGCTGGCCGACGAGATCCGCGAGCGCCTGATCGCGTGCGTGAGTCAGACCGGCGGCCATATCGGCGCCAGCCTGGGTGTGGTGGAGCTGAGCCTCGCGCTGCTCTACGAGTTCGACTCGCCCCGGGACAAGATCGTCTGGGACGTCGGGCACCAGGCGTACGCCTGGAAGCTGCTCACCGGCCGGAACGACGCCTTTCCCACGCTCCGGCAAAAGGACGGGGTCTCCGGCTTCCTCAAGCGCAGCGAGAGCGAGCACGACCAGTTCGGCGCCGGGCATGCGGGCACGGCGATGTCGGCCGCCCTGGGCATGGCGACCGCGCGGGACCTGCTCAAGCAGGAGTACAAGGTCGTGGCCGTGGTCGGCGACGGCGCGCTCACCTGCGGGCTGAGCTACGAGGGGATGAACAACGCCGGGCACTCCGACCGGGACCTCATCCTGATCGTGAACGACAACGGGATGAGCATCTCGCCCAACGTCGGGGCCATCAGCAAGATGCTGGGCGGCATCGTGGCCGACCCACGCACCAACCGGCTGCGGGAGAAGGTCAAGGGTCTGACCCACGCGCTCGGCGGCGTCTTCGGCGAAGGCGTGGTGGACTTCGCCAAGAACGTGGAGGAGAGCGTCAAGAATCTCTGGTCGCCGGGGATGCTGTTCGAGGAGCTGGGTTTCCGCTACTTCGGCCCGATCGACGGGCACGACCTCCCCAAGCTCTGCGACACGCTCCGGTTCGTGCGCGGCATGACCGGCCCGCGGGTGGTCCACGTGATGACCCAGAAGGGGAAGGGATTCTCCTTCGCCGAGAGCAACCAGGAGAAGTGGCACGGGCTCGCGGCCTACGATCCGGTCACCGGCGAGGCCCGGAAGAAGGCGAGCGGACCGCCGACCTGGACCCAGGTCTTCGGCGAAGGGCTCACCGCGCTGGCCGCCGAGCATCCCGAGCTGGTGGCGGTCACCGCCGCGATGCCCTCCGGGACCGGGACCAACATCTTCGAGAAGACGTACCCCGAGCGCTTCTTCGACGTGGGCATCGCCGAGGGGCACGCGGTCACCTTCGCGGGCGGGCTCGCCACCCAAGGCGTCCGGCCGGTGGTGGCGATCTACAGCACCTTCCTCCAGCGCGCGTACGACAACGTCATCCACGACATCGCCGTGCAGCATCTGCCGGTGATCTTTTCGATGGACCGGGCCGGGCTGGTGGGCGAAGACGGGCAGACCCACATGGGGCTGTACGACATCGCTTACATGCTGGCGGTGCCCGGCATGACCGTGACGGCGCCCAAGGACGGCGACGAGCTGATCGGCCTGCTTCGCGCCGGCCTCGCCCACACGGCCGGTCCCTTCTGCACCCGCTATCCCCGGGACAAGGCCCCGGCCGACCCGCGCCCTGCCAAGGAAATCCCGGCGGTGCCCTACGGCACCTGGGAGCAGCTCCGCAGCGGCCGGCAAGTGGCGATCCTGGCGGTCGGCACCATGGTCCTCCCCGCGGTGCAGGCGGCCGAGCTGCTGGCCACCGAGGGAATCGAGTGCAGCGTGGTGAATTGCCGGTTCCTGAAGCCGCTGGACACCGCGATGCTCGACGCCCTCACCGCCCGGCACCACACCCTGGTGACGGTGGAGGAGGGGACGATCGTGAACGGCTTCGGCGCCTATCTGGCGGAGACGCTGCAGACCACCCACCCCGAGACGCGCGTCGTCGCCCTCGGCGTGCCCGACCGGCTGGTCGAGCAGGCGCCCCGCGCCGACCAGCTGGAGACCTTCGGGCTCACCGCCGGCGGGATCGCGCGGCGGATCACCGCGCTGCAGCACGAGGAGAGCCTCGAGGCGCGATGAAGGTCGGCGTCGTCGGGAATCCGCGGTACCGCGACCTCAAGGCGGTACTGGAGCACGTCGCGCAGATCGCTCCTGCCAAGGGCATCACTCTCTACTGCGAGGAGCGGCTCGGGCCGTTCTGGAGCCGGCAGCTGCCGGTGCTGGAGCAGGCCGAGCTCGACGCGCTGGTCACCTTCGGCGGCGACGGCACCCTCCTCCGCGGCGCCCGGGTGCTGAACGGGCGCGAGACCCCCATCCTCGGCGTCAACCTCGGCCGAGTCGGGTTCCTCACCACCGCCACCCGCGAGACCCTCGACCACGCGCTCGACGCGCTGGTGGCCGGCCGCTACATCACCGAGCGGCGTCAGGCGCTCACCGCCGCCATCCGCGACGGCCAGGGCCACGAGCGCAGCAGCCAGATGGCGGTGAACGACGTCGCCGTGCACAAGGGCGGCGTCGCGCGGGTGGTGCGGGTCAACGTCTTCATCAACGGCGAGAACGTCGGCCCGTACAGCGCCGACGGAATCATCGTGGCCACACCCACCGGGAGCACCGCCTACTCGCTGAGCGCCGGCGGGCCAATCGTGGTCCCGGGCGTCGAAGCGATGGTGGTGACGCCGATCGCCGCGCACACGCTCGCGGTGAGGCCTCTCGTCGTCCCAGGTACTTACCGCATCGTGATCGAGCCGATGGCGGGGTGGGCGGACGATCTGCTGGTGTCCTTCGACGGGCAGACGGGCACCACGCTGGCCCCGGGCGAGAGCGTGGATGTGCGGCGCGCGGACCATCGGGTGTGTCTGATCCGGCTGGGCGGCGACGGGTTCTTCGGGCGCATGCGGCAAAAGCTTCACTGGGGCGACCTGAGCGAGCGAGAGGCGGTGCGGTGACTGGGAGCCATCGGCGATGCTGGCGGAGCTGAGAGTCCGCGACCTGGCCACGATCGCCGACGTCACGCTTACGCTTGGCCCAGGCCTCAATGTCCTCACCGGCGAGACCGGCGCCGGCAAGTCGATGCTGGTGGATGCGCTCGCGCTGCTGCTCGGCGAGCGGGCGACGAGCGGCAGCGTCCGGCCCGGCGCCGCCAAGACGATCGTCGAGGGCGCCTTCGAGGGGATCGACCGTATCACCAGGACACGCGTCGAGGCGCTCGGCCTCGACGTGGAGGACGGGCGGCTCGTGATCCGCCGCGAAGTCTCGGCCGAAGGACGTTCGCGTGCCTGGGTGAACGGCAGTCCCACCACCGCCGCGGTCCTGGCCCAGCTCGGCGCCCTGCTGGTGGACCTCCACGGACAGCACGAGACCCAGTCGCTGCTGCGGTCGGACGCCCAGCGCGACATCCTCGACGCCTTCGCCCACGCCGAGTCCGAGCGCGCGACCGTGGCCGAGGCGCACGCGTCGGTGGCCCGGCTCCGTGCCGACGAGACGGCGCTGGCGCAACGGCGGGACGAAGTGCGCCGCCGGGCCGACTATCTCCGCCACGTCGTGGAGGAGATTCAAGGCGCCAGGCTCAAGCCGGGCGAAGACGAGGCGCTCCAGATCGAGGCGCGTCGTCTGAGCCAGGCGGAGACGCTGACCGAGCACGCCCAGCGGGTCGCGGACGCGCTCGAGGGCGAGGCCGGCAACGCGCTGGGGGCGATGTCGGTGGCCGACCGAGCGCTCGGCGCGCTGGAGAAGGCCGATCCGTCGGTGTCGGGATGGCGCGAGATGCTGGACGCCGCCTACGCCAACCTCAGCGAACTGTCGCGGCTCGCCACGGAGTACGCGGGATCGGTGGCGGAGGACCCCGAGCGGCTCGCCGAGGTGGAACGGCGGCGCGATCGGATCTTCCGCCTGACCCAGAAGTACGGCGCGGGGATCGACGAGGTGCTCGCCACCGGTGCGCGGTCGGCCGAGGAGCTGGAGCTGCTCGATACCGCCGACATCGATCTTCGCGCCCTGGCCGGACGCCGTGCCGCCGCGGACTCCACTCTCCGGGCCTCGGCCGAGGCGCTGACCGCCCGGCGGGAGGAGGCCGCCGAGCGGCTGGCCCGTGGCGTCAACCGGCTGCTCCCCAAGCTCGGGCTGCCAGGCGGCAAACTGTCGGTGGCCCTGAACCGGCTGGACGAGCCCGGCTCGGCCGGTGCCGAGGCGGTGCAACTCGACGTCCGGCTCAACCAGGGCCTCGAGGCCAAGCCGCTGGCCCGGGTCGCCTCCGGCGGCGAGCTCAGCCGGCTGATGCTCGCGCTCAAGGTGGTCCTGGCGCGGCACGATGAGATCGCGAGCCTTGTCTTCGATGAGGTAGACCAGGGGATCGGCGGCGAGATCGGCGCCCAGGTAGGCGAAGCGCTCGCCCAGGTCGCGGAGCGGCACCAGGTGCTGGTCATCACCCACCTGCCGCAGATCGCCGCGCGGGCCGACCAGCACCTGGTCGTGTCCAAGGAGGCGCGCGGCGGGATCGCCACCAGCGACGTGGCGGCGATCCATGGTGAAGACCGGGAGCTGGAGCTGGCGCGGATGCTGGGCGATGCGGAGGGAGACGCGGCCCGCAAGCATGCGCGGGCGATGCTGGGGCAGGGACGGGCCACCGGGCGGCGGGGCTGACGCCCGCTATCCGCTCTCGCTCTTGCGCATCGTGAGCGCCAGCAGCATGCCGCCGAGGTTGGCTCCCGCGCACACGGCTCCGGCCTGGATCAGCAGGCGCGCCATGTCGCGGATGACGGCCATCCCCTCGATCGACACCGCCACCATCACCAGCTTCGCGCTGAGCAGGGCCGCGGCCGCCGAGAAGAACAGCAGCTGGCAGAGCAGGAGCGGCCTGTAGCCCATCCCCGCCCACATCCAGTAGAGCGCGAGCGCCACCAGCAACCAGGCGAAGATGCCGGTCCTGGTGCTGCGCCCCAGCGGCAGGTCTCTCACCGTCGGCACCACCAGAACCACCAGCGCGATCAGCATCAGCACCAGGATGAACGCCGAGCGCCTGAGCTCGCTGGGCGTGGCGTCCTCGGCCGTATGCTCCGCCGGTCCCCGCAGCTGGCTTCGCACGCGCTCAGCCCAGAGTGGAGCCATAACCGGCGGGGCTGGTTCCGCTCGCCCGCACTGACCGCGCGATCAGCCCGAGGCCTCCAGCCAGGAGGCCAAGCATGATGAGCGTGTCGAAGAGCGAGGTGGCGCGGAAGTAGATCCGTAGGTTGGCCATGATCCCGGCCAGGATAATGATCGAGCCGATGGCGGTGAGCGCCCAGCCGGCCACCGAGCGGCCGTCGAAAAACAGGAGCCCGATTCCCACCAGCAGCGGGAGCAGCGACAGGCCGAACGCGTTATAGCCCCAGAGATCCCAGTAGCTGCCCGAGACCGTCACCCGCGCGAGCAGTAAGTACGCGCCGGCGACGACCATCGCGGCTCCGGCAAAGAACCCACCCAGCCCGCCGGGGGTGCCCCCCGCGCCTCTCACCCGAGCCTCCGCGCCGTGCGCTGCATGGCCCCCAATATGTGGCCACGAGGGCCGAGACGGAACGCCACCCAGGCGATTTCCGGGCCTACCAGAGGCCGAAGTACAGCCGCAGGCGGGCTCGGATGCGGTGAACGTCGGGCACTCGCCCGCCAGACGACCCGACCACCCGCTCGTAGGTCCATCCGGCGTCTACCGGCAGGTTGCGGCTTCCCGGGCGGGCGGCCCCGAAACTGGAGTAGGTGAGCCCGATGCTCAGGAGCGTCGCGCTGGCGTCGCTCTCCTCGCCCAGGACGGCGGCGTCCACGCCAGGCACCGGGTCGGCCCCCTCGGCGTAACTGTATCCGTCCGAGCCATGGTGCCAGCGCTCGGCGGAGCCGATGATCGCGAGTGACTTGGCCAGCCGGAAGAAGGGCCGGATGGCGAAGGAGGTCTCGTCGCCGGGGTCGTAACGGACCAACCCGAGGAGGTCCGCGCTGGCGTAGGGCTGGCTGGGCGGGGCCACCCGTTTCACCAGGTCGGCGGCAAGCTGGCGGTTGTAGCTCCCTTCCACCCGCATCCCCCACCGCCCTCCCCCCAGATCCAGCGTTCCCCTGGCCTCGATGTCGGTCTGACCGTCGCCCGTACCCAGGGCCAGGAGCCGGCTGGTCCGGGCCAGCGCGCCGGTGGGGAACCGCATCAACCCTTCGACCGCCGCGCGGACCCCGCCCGTCTTCCCACCCTGGTCCCACTTGTCCACCAGCGTCAGTGCGGCGCCGGCCTCGGCGTCGCCGCGGAAGGTCACCTTCGATTCGTCGGTGAGCATCCTGATCGGCCCGGTGGGGTCGGAGATCACCCCCTCGAGCTCCGCGGTGGTTAGCGGGGCGCTGGGGAGCGCGGGTGCTTCGGTGAATCCTGCCACGCCGAGGCTGGTCGCGAGGGTGGTCTGGAGGGCGTCGATCCGGCCGTCGAGCGCCACACCGGCGTCGCTGGTGGCCAAGGGTACGAAGGGGCTGGCGGTCTCGGGATCGCTCAGCAGCCCGAAGAGATCGTCACGCAGCTCGGTGCCGCTCGCCAGCGTGCTCTGGGCCAGCGCCAGGGTGGTGGGGTCGCCGGCGTAATCCCCCGCCGCGATCCGCGCGCTCAGGGTCGAAAGCGCGGCATCGAACTGGTCGAAGAAGGGCTGCTGCTGGGTTGAACCGGGGTTGGCGCCGGCATTCGCGGCGGCGGGGTCGAGGGAGGACTCGTGTTGCACCCGCACGTACACCAGCGGCATCCGGCCGAAGATGGTGATGGCGCGGGTGAGGCCCAGGCTGAGCCCGAACATGCCAACCCCGCGATCCACCATGGCGTCGGTGGTGAGCGCGCCCAGGTTGATCTGGAACCCGCTCAGTCCGGTGACCTGGCGGATGGTCGTCTCCGAGCCCGCCAGGAATGGGAAGAGGTCGGCCCCAAGGGCGGGGCTCGCGACGTCGGCGCCCCAACCCTCCTTGTTACCGTCGAACCAGCGGCTGTCCCAGGACTCGAGCGCCCCGTCCGCCTCGAACCGGACCACACCGGCCGGGACGCCCACCGGAGAAAGCTGCGCCGCCGCCAACGCCGGCGCCGCCGCCCCTAGGGCCAGTCCCAGACCACACACACGAAACCCCACGCTCGTCCTCCGGACCGAATCGGACTCGAGTTCTTATGCCGGTGAGAAGTCGCAAGTTGGCAGCGACGAGGCCGCTTTGCCAGCGGGGCAGTGTACCTTCCCCGGAAGGGAATCCCAAGTGCGGCAGCGGTGCCCGAGACCCCGCCTGCCCGCCCGATGGAGGAGCCATGCAGATCGTTCACGACCCGGCGGGACGTCGCTTTTCCGCCGAGCTGCCCTCGGGCACGGCGATCATGGTGTACGCGCCCGCCGGCGAGGGGGTGATGGATTTCTACAGCACGTACGTGCCGCCCGGGGAACGCGGCCGCGGGGTGGCGGGCCGCCTGGTGGAGGCCGGGCTGGCGTGGGCGCGAGCCGAGGCGCTGAAGGTCATTCCGACCTGCTGGTTCGTGGCCCAGTGGATCCGGGCGCATCCCGAGCACGCCGACCTCCAGGCCTAGCGGTGCCACCGTCGCCGCTGGCCCGTCTTCGCCGTCTCTGCCTGGCTCTGCCCGAAGCGCACGAAGTCGAGGCCTGGGGTGAGCCGACCTTCCGGGTCAGGAACAAGCTCTTCGCGATGTACGCCACGCCCGGCAGCCACCACACCCAGGGCCGCCCGGCCCTCTGGTGCAAGGCGGGTCCGGACAACCAGCGGCTCATGGTCCAGGCTCGTCCGGAGCGCTTCTTCGTGCCGCTGTATGTGGGGCCGAGCGGCTGGGTCGGCGTGTGGCTGGACCGAGGGCCCGATTGGACTGAGGTCGGGGAGCTGCTCCGGGACAGCTGGCGGATGACGGCGCCCAAGCGGCTGCTGGAGGCGGAGCGGGCGGAGGGGCGTCCGGCTCGGGGCAAGGCGAAGGGCGCGCGGCGGTAGCGCTCCGGGTCGCTTGGCAGGCGGCAGCTATATTTCCGGCACCCGCCCGGGTGGCGAAACTGGTAGACGCTCGAGACTTAAAATCTCTTGGGGGCAACCCCGTCCGGGTTCGAATCCCGGCCCGGGCATGAGAAGCATCCACCACGTCCGTCCCTCCGACCGTCCGTCGCCCATTGTGACGGATGACCGCAACACATCTCCACTTCCCCACGTGGATAACCGCGGCCCTGTCGTCTTCCTCACAGCGCGCCCCGCGTCCCCTTCCCAGATTGCGCCCGTTCCCGTGACCGCCCTCTTCGTGGAGAGGGCCCAACGGCGGCCCGATGGCCGCCCGGAGGCCCGATGTCCCACGATGTCCGTCTGCGCCGCTCCGCCCGGGGCCCGCTGGTTCTGGTGGTCGACGAGGAGCTGACCCGACGCTCGATCCTGAGCCGGATGATCCGGGCGTTCGGCTACAGCGTCCGGAACTGCCCCACCAGCCGGGAAGCGCTCCAGTTCCTCCGCGACCAACCCCGGGAGGTCCGTCTCCTCATCGCCGACCTGATGCTGCCGGGGATGGACGGTGGGGAATTGGTCGAGCGCGCGCTCGACCTCGATCCGACCGTTCGGGTACTGCTCACGGTGGACACCGACAACCCGGAGGCGGTCGAGCTCCACGCCGGGTACCACGACTTCGCTTGGGTGCGGAAGCCGATCACATTCAGCGCCCTGGCCGACCGCCTGGACGAGCTGTTCACTCGGCGCCCGCTGCCGAGGTATACCTCCCCGATGAGCCCGCCGGCGCGCACCTGGCGGAGATCGGGTCAGTTCCAGGCCTGAGCGTGCCGCGCAGCTCCACGACGACGCTGCCGCTGATCGAGCCGGTCGTTCCCCAGCGGCTGGAGCGGCCGTTCGACGACCCTGCCTGGGTGTTCGAGCCCAAGTACGACGGATTTCGCGGCCTCCTCTACGTCACTCGCCGCGACTGTCATTTCCGCTCCAAGCGCGGCAACGTGCTCCGCCGATTCCAGGATCTCTGCCATTGGGTCCGGGAGGAGCTTCCGGTCAAGGAGGCGATCCTGGATGGGGAAGTCGTCCGGGGCAATCTCCATTACGCCGCCTTCGATGCCCTCTGGGTGAACGGGCGGGATCTGCGGGCGCTGCCGCTGACTCGGCGCAAGCGCGTGCTCCAGCGCATCGTGCAGGCCACCAGCACCGCCCTGAGCCAGGTTTTCTCGCTAGAGGGACGCGGCTGCGATATGCTGCGGGCGGCGGAGCGGCTGGACCTCGAAGGGATCGTGGCCAAGCGGAAGCCGGACCCCTACGGTCCCGACGCCGTCTGGTACACGATCAGGAATCAGGCCTATACCCAGCGGAGGGACGCTGGGAGCTGTTCCGCCGGCCGTGACGGGGCCGGCCGCCCTTCCCTCCGCCCCAGCCGATCCCTATCCTAGCTGTCAGCCATGTTCCCCAACACCGGTCCTCTCCTGGTCGCGCTCGGGGTGCTCGCCGCAGCACGCGCGGCCGCCACCGCGCCGAAGGCAAGAACGCCGTGCTCGGCGATCGATTCGGCGGCGGTCGCCCACACCGAAGCGTATTTCGATAACCTGGTGACCAGCCAGGAGTCGGCCCAGACCAGTCTGCGCCGCTCGCTCGATCTTTCGCAGATGGCGCAGTTCGCCACTCACTACGTCACCGATTCGATCACCTGTCAGTCGGCCCGCCGAGCCGTGGCGTTTCATCTGCCCGAGCCGTACGAGCAATCGCGGCTCTGGATCTACGACCTCGGCCCGAACGGCTACGCGGTGGAAGCTCCGGACCTCGCGCCGCCCGGCCAACCTAGGCCGGTGTTTCTCTTCGACCGGCACTGGCGGTACGAGAGCACCCTGGAGCTGTGAGCGGCACGTCCCTCCCGCTCGGTCTCGCGGTGATTCGCGCGTGACGACCACCGATCCGGCTGCCGCGTGGACAGTGCGTCGTCTGCTGGCATCCGACGCCACGGCCTATCAGCGTCTGCGCCTCGAGGGATTCGGCCGGCACCCCCGGGAGTTTCGCATCGCTCCCGAGGACGAGCAGGCGCTCCGGCCGGACGCGGTTGCCGATCGCCTTGAGGGCTCGTTCGTGGCCGGAGCGTACGGGGGCGACGACCTGGTCGGCATCGCCGGATTCACCCGGTTCGACGGCGCGAAGCTCCGACACCGGGCACTGCTCTGGGGGATGTACGTCCGGCCGACCGCCCGCGGTGGTGGAGTGGGGGACGCCCTGATGGACTGTCTGCTCGCCCAAGCCCGGGCCGACGGAATCGAGCAGATGATTCTGACGGTGGCCGCGGAAAACGCGCGTGCGCGTCGACTCTACGAGCGGTGGGGATTCTCGGTCTATGGCACCGAGCCGCGAGCCATCAAGCTGCCCGACGGCTATCTCGACGAGCTGCTCATGCAGTGTCCCCTCGCCTGATCGATGCGCACGCTCGCGATCGATGGCGGTTGGCGCGTCCTCGACAAGCCTCGACGCTCGTTCCGGGAGCTGCACGGCATCGTGCGGCCCTGAGGCCTCGGGGCGAATGGAGAAGGGTGCAACGTCGAATCGTCGGATTTCATCAGGATGCCGAAGGGCACTGGGTGGCGGAGCTGGAGTGCGGTCACGGCCAGCACGTCCGCCACGACCCGCCCTGGCAGGTGCGTGAGTGGGTGACGACGCCGGCTGGACGCCAGTCCTGGCTGGGGCGGGTGTTGGAGTGTCCCTGGTGTGACCGTCCGCTCGAGGGCAACGTCGGCAAGCGAGGCTAGTCCACGGGACGCCGAGCGTCGGGCGGAAGCGGGACGAGGGTCTCGACCGCGCCCACGAGGGCTCCGATGCTGACGGGCCGACGGATGACCTGGGCCCAGGGTCCGGCTTCCACAGGGCGGCCTGCCGGGGCGAGCAGTACGATCGGTGCGTCGGTCGCCGCCCGCAGCTGGTCCAGGTCGTGTCGGTCGGCCCCGGTCAGGACCTCCCGCGCCAGGATCACCAGTTTGACCGGCCCACGGGCCGGGTCGGGCGCGGCGAGGCGGACCGCCCCCGCGATCGCGCGGGTGCCAACGGCGTCGTAACCGGCCTCGCGGAGCGCGGCACGCAGCAGAGCGCGCGGCCACTGGTCGGTCATCACCAGCAGCACGCGAGGGGTACGGAGGGTGGAGCTCATGCCACAGGAATGGGCTGCCGGCCGGCGCGAGACAAGGGCGAAGGGCGGTTCCTCGATCCCGGATCTTCGGCCGACGATTCTCGACGCCTGGAAGACCAACAACCGCCTGACCGTCTTCCTGGTAGAGCGTCTGCCGCCCCGGGTCTGGACGGCAGCCATTCCGGGAGCGCCCCGCCGCACGATCCGGATGATCGCCGGCCACATCCACAACGCTCGCTGCCGGTGGGTGAAGACGCTGGGCGGAGAGTTCGGGATTCCGGTACCCCGGAGCGTGGAGCGCCGGGTCGTGGGCCGTCCCGAGCTGGTGCGGGCCCTGGCGCAGAGCAGTCGGGCGATGCTCCGACTGCTGACCTTCGGCTGCGACGAGGGCGGGACGATCCCCGCTGCCAAGGCCTACATCTGGCGCAATCTGCCGCTCGATGTGGGGCACGTGCTCGCCTATTTCGTCGCCCACGAGGCCCATCACCGCGGACAGATCGTGCTTGCCGCCCGGGCCACGGGCGAGCGCCTCCCCGCGTCGGTGACCGACGGCCTCTGGCAGTGGAAAACCCGGGCAGCGGAGACGAAGCGGTGACCGAGGCCGCGGGCCGGCGGCCGGTCATCGGCGTGATGGGCGCGAGTGCCGCTTCCCCGGCCGCGCTGGAGCTCGCTCGTCGTCTTGGGCGCCTCATCGCCGAGGCGGGGTGGGTGGTGCTCACCGGCGGTCGTCCGGCGGGCGTCATGGACGCGGCCTGCACCGGCGCGAAGTCGGTGGCAGGAAGTCTGACCGTCGGCGTCCTGCCATCCGGCCCCGATGGCCCGGTCGGCGGTCAGGTGGACGTGGCGATCTTCACCGGCATCGGCGAGGCGCGCAACGCAATCAATGTGTTGAGCAGTGATGTCGTGGTGGCGTGCGGGGTCGAGGGGCCCGGCACCGCGTCGGAGGTGGCGCTGGCGCTCCGGCTCGGCCGGCCGATCGTGCTCCTCGCGCCCGGGCCCGCCGCCGCCCGGTTCTTTCAGGAGATCGCCGGCGACGCCGTGCTGCATCAGGTGGCCAGTCCCGAGGCCGCGATCGAGATGATCGAGCAGCGGTTCGGCATCCGGCGGTGGCCCGGATAGCGCGCGGCACACCCTTCACCCGTGAGGTCGGGAGCCATGACGACGCCGCACCCCGTGGTTGTCCTTCACCCGTGGGATCTGGCCCGCCGGATGCTGCAGCACGGGGCCGCCCTGCTGCCGCTGGCGCTGCTCTCGCTTGCCCTGGGCATGGCGATCTACCACTGGGCCGCCGGCCTTGATTGGCCCGACGCGTTCCTCAACGCAGCGATGCTGCTCGGCGGCATGGGGCCGGTGGACCGGATCGACGCGGTGATCGGCAAGTGGTTGGCGGGGCTGTACGCGCTGTTCGCGGGCATCGTCTTCCTCGTCATCGCCGGCGCGATGCTGGCTCCGGTCGTGCACCACGTCCTGCATCGCTTTCGCCTCGAGTCGGGTGACCACCGGGAATCGACCTGAGCCGAGGATCCATGGAGCTGGTCGCCACCATCGTCGACATCACGACGCTCGACACCGACGCGATTGTCAACGCGGCCAACGAGGCGCTGGCGCCGGGCGGTGGGGTCTGCGGGGCAATCCACCGCGCGGCGGGCCCCGAGCTGGCCGGCGCCTGCGCGGCGATCGGTGGCTGCCCCACCGGCGAAGCCCGTCTCACGCCGGGCTTCCGGCTCCCCGCGCGATACGTCATCCACGCGGTCGGCCCGGTCTGGCGTGGTGGTGGAGCGGGTGAGGCGGCGCTGCTCGCCTCGGCGTACCGCTCGTCGCTGCGCCTCGCCGACGAGCATGGGCTCGAAAGCATCGCCTTTCCGGCGATCAGCACCGGCATTTACGGCTACCCGCTTCTGGAGGCGACCTCGATTGCGGTGCGCACCGTGGTAGAGGCCGACCGGCCCGGCGCGCGTCTCCGAAAAGTGGTCTTCGCCTGTTTCGGCCCCGAGGTGGGAAGGGCCTATCGCGAGGCGGGCGTGCCGGTCTCGCCGTGAACCCCCGTCCCCACACCCTGAGGAGCACTCGTGCCGCGACCGATTCACTTCGAGATCCAGGCCTCTGCCGAAGATGGCCGTGCCCGGGGTGGGCTGGCTGGCCTCCGTGAAGGATCCCGACGGCAACCTGTGCGGCCTGATGCGGGCAGACAGCGCCGCGCGATGAGCTCGCCATGCCGGTGGCGGGGTCGAGCTCCATGATTCCCGAGCTGCTCTTTCCCGTTGTCGGCGCGCTGCTCGCCCTGCTGGGCTGGCCGCTCGCCGCCCGACGGATCGGTCCCAACCGGTGGTACGGACTCCGGGTGCCTGCCACGTTTGCCGATCGCCGGGTCTGGTTCGACGCGAACGCTCTGGCCGGGCGGGACATGATCATCCTGGGCGTCGCTCTGGCCGCGGTGTCGCTGCTGCTGCCGCGCATCGTGCGGCTCCCCGAGCCGGTCTACACCGCCATCTGTGGTGGCCTGCTGGGTGTCGGGGCTCTGGTGCTCACCGTGCGCGGCTGGCGCGCGGCCAATCGCCTCCAGCAGGCGCGGCAAAGGCCGAGAACGGGCCGGAAGCGATGACGCTTGTGCTGCGGAGCTTCGCTGTCTGGCTCGGCATCCTGGTGCTCGCGAGCCTCAACGGAGCGCTTCGGGACCTTGTGGTCGCGCCTCGGCTGGGCGATACGCCGGCGAGGGCCCTGAGCACGGTGATCCTCTGCGGGCTAGTCCTGCTGGTGACATGGGGCAGCGTGGGATGGATCGGCCCGCGCTCGCGATCCGACGCGATCTCTATCGGCGTGGTCTGGCTGGCCTGCACACTGGGGTTCGAGTTCCTGGCCGGTCACTACCTGTTCCGGAAGCCTTGGGTCGAGCTGCTGGCGGACTACGACCTGCGCCGAGGGCGCATATGGATCGCGGTGCTGATGGTGACGTTCGTGGCCCCATGGTGGATGGCACACGCCCGGGGCCTGGACCGGACATGGAGCAAGTGAACGGCATGGCTCCGACCTCGGCGCGTGTGGTACTGACCTGTCTGGCCGTGGTGGCAGCCGGTGCCGGACTCTTCTTTCTGATCTTCGGGGCGATCTTCAACGGCTTGTGGTCCCTCCTGGCAATCTCCCTGCTCTGCTATCTGGGCGTCGGAGCGGCGGCAGTCAGAATCGGCGGGGTGCGCCCGATGCCGGCCGCGCTTCTCGCTGTCCTGCCGGCGCTGCCCTGGGTCACCTGGCTCTTTCCGGCGTCCATCCCCGAGGCCGGGCCCCTCCGCGCTTCGTTGTGGCCGGCCCTCGTGCTGCTGATGGGTGGGCTGGCGTGGATGGGCGGTCGGGTCGCGTGGCGGCCTTCCAGTCTGTCGTAGAGTCCGTCGTGCTATCCCGGGCCGATCCTCTCCCACATGACACCGCGCACGCCGGGCAAGGCCGAGACCGAGCTCGCCCATGGCCGTGGGACTCGGCGAGCTACCAGGTCAGTCCCCGGAGCTGCGCGGGCTGGAGGTCCGCCGGGTTCGAACGACTGCGCAATTGGAATCATGGGCGAACGTCACCGCCTCCAACTGGACGCCGCCGGACGCCGGGGTACGGTCGTTCTACCATCAGACAGCGTCGGCGTCGCTCGATCCTGACGTGCCGCAGCGGCGGGCCTCGGAGTGTATCGCCGGCTCGGCGTCACGGCGTTCGGGGAGATTACCGTACGAACCGAAGGGAGGGTCCCCATGATCCGGAAGCTGGCCGACGGGCGCTACCGTCTGTACTCTCGGAAGAAGGACCCCAAGACCGGCAAGCGGCGCAACCTGGGCACCTTTGCGAGTCGGGCCGCGGCCGAGAAGCACGAGCGCGCGGTGCAATATTTCAAGCGGCGGGGATGACATGGGCTCGGTCGATCTGTACGACAACGTCTATGGCGACTTCGCGAGCGACGCGGAGTTCGCGGTCCGCCGGGAAGCGTACGGCGAGGACCTGGGCCAGAGCAGCTGGCTCACCGCAACCGAGTGGCTCGGCTTCGCCGACCTGCTGGGGATCGGTCGCGAGAGCGAGGTGCTGGAAGTGGGCAGCGGCTCTGGAGGCCCGGCGGTGTATCTGGCGGTCGAGCGCGGCTGCAGGGTCACCGGCGTGGACATCAACGAGCACGGCATCCGCAACGCCCGGACGCTGGCGCAGTCGCGAGGCGTGGCGGATCGGGCGCGTTTCGAGGCGGTCGACGCGCGCGGGAAGCTTCCGTTCCCGGCCGGGCGGTTCGACGCCATCGTCTCGAACGACGCCATGTGCCACATCGCCGACCGCCCCGCCGTGCTGCGCGACTGGTACCGGATGCTCAAGCCCGGAGGCCGGATCCTCTTCACCGATGCGCTGGTGGTGACCGGACCCGTCACCCACGAGGAGGTCGCCGCCCGGAGCTCGATCGGCTACTACCTGTTCGTTCCTCCGGGCGTCAACGAAGCCATGCTGCGTGAGGCCGGGTTCGAGATCCTCGCGGTGCAGGACGTCACGGCCAACGCCGAGGCGATCGCGTCGCGGTGGCACGATGCCCGGGCGCACCATCGGGAGGCTCTGGTGGCCCGGGAGGGCCAGCCCAACTTCGACGGCCTGCAGCGCTTTCTGAGCTGCGTCCACGCGCTCTCGGCGGAGCGTCGGCTCTCCCGTTTCGCCTACCTGGCCGAACGGCCTCGCAGTTGAGCTCGCGAAACCACGCGTCGCCCGCGTGCGTCAGGAAGAATTCACAGCCGTCGCCGGCGCACCGTACCGAGGAGGATTGACGTGGGTTACCGCTACTACATCTGCGATGTGTTCACCGACACCCGCTTCGGCGGAAACCAGCTTGCCGTGCTGCCCGAGGCCCAGGGGCTGTCGGACCGGCAGATGCAGCAGATCGCGCGCGAGTTCAACTTCTCCGAGAGCACCTTCGTGCTGCCGGCCGAGAAGGGTCACGATCGCCGGGTCCGGATCTTCACTCCCACCGCCGAGATCCCGTTCGCCGGGCACCCCAACGTGGGCACCGCCTTCACTCTCGCGGCCACCGGCGCGCTCGGGTCGGTGGACCAGCCGGTCACCGTCACGTTCGAGGAGAAGGCCGGCCTGGTGCCGATCACGATCACCCGCCGGAACGGCTCGATCTGGTGCGAGCTCACGGCGCCGGCGCCGCTCTCGCTCGGCCCGGTGGTGCCGCGCGAGCTCCTTGCGGCCGCGGTGTCCCTGACGCCCGACGACGTGATCACCACGACCAATCCGCCCCAGGTCGCGTCGGTCGGCCTGCCCTTCGTCGTGGCGGAGCTGCGGGACCGGGACGCGCTCGCCCGGGCACGGGCGCACGGCCCCGGGCTCGACGCGATCAAGGCGCTGGGCGTCGTGCCCGACATCCACCTCTACGTCCGGAGCGGGGACGAGTTCGATCTCCGCACCCGCATGTTCGCGCCCTACGACGGGGTCCCGGAGGATCCCGCGACCGGCAGCGCCAACTGCGCGCTCGCGGCGCTCCTCACCCGGCAGCGGAAGGAGACGAGCGGCGTCTTCACCTACCGCATCGCGCAGGGGGTGGAGATGGGGCGGCCCAGCGTGCTCGAGGCCCGGAGCGAGAAGCGTGACGGGGAAGTCGTGGGGACCCGGATCGGAGGCGCGAGCGTGCTGGTGAGCGAGGGGACGATCGAGGTCGGTGCCTAGCGGTAGAGGTCGGTCGCCAGATACTTGAGGCCGGAATCGGCCAGGATCGTCACCACGGTGGCGCCGGGGCCGAGCGCCTGCCCCACGCGAATGGCGGCCAGGACGTTGGCCCCCGAGGAAGTCCCGCCGAAGAGGCCCTCCTCTCTCGCGAGGCGCCGGGTCATCGCCTTGGCATCGTCGGTGGAGACCGGAACGATCTCGTCCACCAGGCTCGGCTCCCAGAGCGGCGGGCGATACCCGATGCCGACGCCTTCGATCTTGTGCGGTCCGGGGGCGCCACCCAGCAACACCGACGACTCCGCGGGCTCGACGACCGCGACCCGGATCGCCGGGCGGTGCTGCTTGAGCACCGTGGCGACGCCACGGGAGGAGGCGGCCGTCCCCACGCTGTGCACGAACGCGTCCACCGTGCCGTTGGTTTCCCGCCAGATCTCCTCGCCCAGGGGGAAGTAGCCCGTGATGCTGTCATGGTTGTTGAGCTGGTCGGTCCAGTAGGTGCCGGGCGCCTGGCTCAGGCGCCGGGCGGTCTCGATCATATCGAGGATCAGCTTCTTCGTGGTCCGTCCACCCTCGCTCGGCACCAGGGTCAGCTCCGCGCCGAATGCGGCCATCTGGTCGAGCTTGTCCCGGCTGAACGCCTCCGAGGTCACGATGTGGATCCGATAGCCTTTGGCAACGCACACCAACGCGAGGGACGCACCGGTACTCCCGCCGGTGTACTCCACGACGGTTCCTCCCGGGGGGAGGCGGCCGTCCCCTTCGGCCCGAGAGATGACCGCCAGGGCCATCCGGTCCTTCATGCTGCCGGTGGGATTCTCCCACTCCAGCTTGGCGTGGATCGCCGCGCAGTCCGCCGGCACCACCCGCTGCAGCCGGACCATCGAGGTGTTGCCGATGGCATCGAGAATATGCATACCGGAATTTAGATTGGAGCCCATGACTACTCTCGCCTCGATCCCGGCGGCGCTCCTCGTCGCGGTGCTCACGCTGCCGCTCGCCCCATCCCGCCTCCCGGCGCAGACGTCCGGCCCCCGGTTCATCAACCCACCCGGCCTGTCGCGTCCGACCGGCTATACCCACGTCGTCGTCAGCCCCGATGGACGCACGGCTTACATCGCCGGCCAGGTCGCCTACGACAGCGCGGGGCAGGTGGTGGGTGGAGGGGATTTCCGGGTCCAGGCGGCACAGGTGTTCGCCAATCTCTCGCTCGCCCTGGCCAGTGTGGGCGCCGGGTTCCGGGACGTCATGAAGACGACCACCTATCTGACCGACCTCAAGAACCTGCCCGCGCTTCGGGAGATTCGGGCCCGGCATTTCGACGGCGCGCATCCGCCCGCGAGTACGCTCATCCCGGTCTCGGCGCTGGCCCGCCCCGAGCTGCTGCTCGAGATCGAGGCGGTGGTGGCGGTCCCGGGCTCCGCTCCGTGAGCGTCAGCCCCAGCTTCCGGACCTTCGCGCTCGATCAGCTCGGCCGGTGCGTTCCCTCCGTTCGCGCCCGCAGCATGTTCGGCGGGGTGGGGATCTACGCCGGGGAGCTGTTCTTCGCGCTGATCGCCGACGACACCCTCTATCTCAAGGCCGACGACCAGACCCGCTCGGAGTTCGAACGTCGCGGCCTGGAGCCGTTCCGGCCCTATGGTGAGAGTGGCGAGGTCATGCAGTACTACCGGGTGAGCGAGGACATCCTGGAGGACGCGGAGGCGCTCCGCGCCTGGGCCGGACAGGCGGTCGACGTCGCCCGGCGGGCCCGGCGGCGACCCTCAGGGCGACGGCGCTCCTGAGTCGCCCGCCGCGAAGAAGCGCCGCAGCGCGTCGGCGGTCGGCCCTGGCGCCTCCTCCGGAAAGAAGTGTCCTGCCTCGATCGCGTGACCTTCGACGCTCGCCGCCCACTCCCGCCAGAGCGCGAGCGGCCCGCCCTCCGAGGCGTACCAGGTCGCCAGCGCGCCGGTCGCGCTCCATAGCACCAGCATGGGGCATCCGATACGCCGGCCCGCTGCTCGATCGGATCGGTCGTGCGCGCGATCGATGCCCGCCGCGGCCCTATACTCCTCGCAGATCGCATGGGCATGCGAGGGATCCCGGAGCGCGGCGGCGTAAGCCAGCCGGATGGCAGCAGGGAACGCCGCCGGGTTGGAGCCCCACTGATCGAGCGCATCCGCCACCACGGCATCGGCGCAGGCGGTGAGAATCCGCTCGGGCAGCGGCTCGGGCTGCGCCAGCATGGACCAGGGCCAGTAGCCCAGGGCCAGTCGGTCGTCGGCCCGGGTCCACACCGTCTCGGTCGACAGGATGTCGAGCACTGCGAGGCGGTCTACCCGCTCGGGGTGATCCAGGGCCAGTCGGTACGCCACGCGGCCACCCCGGTCGTGGCCCGCGACCATGAAGTTCGCGTGCCCCAGTCGTTCCATGGCTCCGACGAGGTCGCGGGCCATGGCCCGCTTGCTGTAGGCGGCGTGCTCGGCGTCGGAGGCCGGGCAGCCACTGCGGCCGTACCCCCGAAGGTCGGGGCAGACGACGGTGTAGCGCTCGGCGAGCAACGGCGCCACGCCGGCCCACATCAGGTGGGTCTCGGGAAAGCCGTGGAGCAGGAGGAGCGGTGGCCCCGCCCCTCCCCAGCGCAGAAACACGGTGGTCTCGCCGGTGTGGATCTCGGCGTCGGTGAAGTCGTCCATGGCGGGGTCCCCGAAGGCCGCGGCTGGCGGCTCGGACAGAGTGATGATACGATCGATGCCTGCACCCCGTGGGAGCGTCGCGATGGACGACCGGCCCGTCGAATGGCACCGGGGCGAGTACGCCGTCTCGACCCATCGTGAGCGGCTCGACCCCGAGCGCATTCTCGCCCTGCTTCGCGAGGAGCACTGGGGCGGGAGTCTCAGCCGTCCGGTGCTGGAGCGGGCGGTGACCCACTCGGTGTGCTTCGGCCTCTACCACGGCACCGACCTCGTCGGCTTCGGTCGCGTCGTCACGGATCTGGCGACCTATGGGTATCTGACCGACGTGGCCGTGGCGCCGGGGCACCGGGGACAGGGGCTGGGTGCCTGGCTTGTGCAGTGCATGCTCGACCACCCCGAGCTGCAGGGTTTCCGCCGGCTTGCCCTGGTGACCCGCGACGCCGAGCAGCTGTATGCCCGCGCGGGATTCACGCCCGGATCGGGGCCGGTGGTTTACATGGAACGTCGCCCGGGGGAGGGGTCGGCGTGAAGGGCCGCGGAAGAACTAGTGTTCGCCACCATTGAGAGTCAAAGGAGAGTCCCATGACCCGCGTTGCGCTCGCTCTGGCTGCCCTGCTCGCCGGAGCCGGCCCGGCCGTCGGCCAGTCGCCGTCCCCGTCCACCTCGGCCGTCGCCACCAGCCGGATGCTGTGGGAGCAGCTCAGCGGCTGGTTCACCGCGGCCGCATCGGAGGTGGCCGAATCCACCTACGCCTTCCGCCCCACGCCCGAGGTGCGGAGCTTCGGCCAGCTGGTGGGCCACGTGGCGGGCGCGCAGTACCTGATCTGCGGCGCCGCGATGGGCGAGTCACCGAGCCCGGAGAATGACATCGAGAAGACCAAGACCACCAAGGCCGACCTCGTGACGGCCCTCAAGGCCTCCAACGAGTACTGCGCCAAGGCCTATACCCAGACCGACAAGGCCGCGCAGGGCCAGACCAAGCTCTTCGGCGAGACCCGGACTCGGCTGTATGCCCTCATGCTCAACGCCACCCACGACGGGGAGCATTACGGCAACATGGTGACCTACCTGCGGCTCAACGGGATCGTGCCACCGTCGAGTCGGAAGCAATAGCGGGTCGGGTGCCGCGGTGAGTGCAGTGGACTGGCACGCGCTGCTGGCTCCGCTGCCCGGGAACGTCCGGGCCCGGCGGCGGCCGGTCGCGGCGGCGACGGGCCTCGATTCCGCGGCCGCCGCGGCCATCGCGGGCTGGTCGTCGCTGGTGCTGGATCTCTCGACTGCCGCCGGACTCCGGGTGGTGCAGGTGCTGCTCGACGCCGAGGGACGGCTCCTCAGCGCCTCCGACCACGTACTGTTCCGCTCGGCCGGCCGGGACGGCTCCGGCCGGCTCTGGATACGCCAGGAGAACATCGGCGGCCGCTTCGAGACGGACGGCGCCTTTCACGGCACCTACTGGCAGGTCGAAGGCCCCGAGCCTGCGAACGACGAGCCGCCCCGGTGGACGCCCGTTCCCCGTGCTCCCACGCGCGAGGAGGTCGCCGGACTCGTGGCGCTGGTGGAGGAGGTTCGCCGCCGCGGCCCCGCTCCGGAGCCCGGGCCATGAGCCTGGTCTACGAGGTCACCGCGGTGGTCGAGCGCGAGCTCGCGGAGGAGTGGGAGCGCTACATGCGGGAGCGGCACATCCCCGACGTGCTCGCGACCGGCTGGTTTACCCGGGTCTCACTGGTGCGAGCCCCCGGCGGGCGGTACCGGATCTGCTATCACGCGGAGTCCGCCGCGGATCTCGACCGGTACCTGACCGGGGCGGCCCCCGCACTCCGGGCCGAGTTCTCGACCCGCTACCCCGGCGGCGTCGCCCTCACCCGCGAGAGCTGGGAGCTGGTTCAGGAGTGGGGGGCGCCCGGGCGCTCCTCCGGGTGACGCCGAAGCCAGATCTGCACGTAGGGGCACGTCGCCATCACGCGCATCCCGCGCTCGCGGGCGAACGCCAGCGCGGCGCGCACCAGGGCGTCCCCTACCCCCCGCCCCCTTCCGGACGGCGGGATCTCGGTGTGCTGCAGGTCGAGCACGTCCTCGCTGAACGCATTGTAGAACAGCTCCCCCTCACCGTCCGGCAGCCGCACGAAGAATCGGGAGCCTTCCGGATCGTGCTCGACCGTCACCGGCCGTCCAGCCCGTACATCACGATTCCCTCGCGGGACGTGATGGCGACGCGAACGTGCCCGTCCAGGCGGAAGGCGATCGGCGGCCCGACGTCACCCTTGACGGCGCGGTCCTGCCAGATCGCCTCCCCGGTCTTGGCATCGAGCGCGTAGAGATAGCCCTGGATGTCGCCGTAGAACAGCACCCCGCCGTCGGTCACCACCGCGCCACCATACATGAGGTGCCGATGTGCCCGACGCTGCCAGCGGATCTTGCCGGTGGTCGGGTCTATCGCGGAGAGGGTGCCGAAGGTGAGGGTGTCCGGCTGCTTGTCGAAATAGCCGGACGAATAGCCATCGCCCCCGTTGATCGCCGTGTCCACTACGAACCGCATCGGCACATAGCTGCCCAGCACGTAGAGCAAGCCGGTGCGGGGTGAATACGCCGGCGGGGGCCAGTTGGCCCCGCCACGCACGCCGGGGGAGGCGCGGACGCCCTCCCGGGTGGCCCGGGGGAAGATGTTCTCCAATGGCATGATGGGGTCGCTCCGGCGGATCTGCCGCCCGGTGCGGCGGTCGAGCAGGTAGACCCACCCGGTCTTGCCGGCCTCGGCCACGACAGGGACGATGCTGTCGCCCACGGTGAGGTCGAACAGAACCGGTGGGCTCGCGTTGTCGTAATCCCAGATGTTGTGCGGCACCATCTGGTAGTACCACTTGAGCGCGCCGGTACCGATGTCGAGGGCCACGAGCGAGGTGCTGTAGAGGTTGTCCCCCGGCGGGAGGACGCCGGCCACGGAGGACGGATTCCCGGTGGCCACGAAGAGGAGACGGCGCTCCGGGTCGTAGGCCGGGGTGGCGTACACCGACGCGCCTCCCTTCTTCCAGGCATCGGCATAGCGGGCGCTGTCGCGACGCTCGCGCGCGATGTCGCGGGGCAGGGGCTCGCCGTCGGGTGTGGTGCGGCTCCAGCGTCCGTACCAGCCGCCCTCCTGTGGGGAGGGAACGGTCCAGAACCGCCAGAGCCGCCGTCCGGTGACGGGATCGTACGCGTCCACGAATCCCCGGATCCCGAACTCGCCCCCGCTCGCTCCCACGATGATCTTCCCGTCGGCCGCGAGAGGGGCCATGGTGAACGAGTACCCTTCGGCCGGCGACGCGGCGGTGGTTTCCCAGGAGACCTTGCCGGTCTGGCGGTCGAGCGCGATGAGCCGGGCGTCCAGCGTGGCGAGGAAGACCCGGTCTCCGTACACGGCCACGCCCCGATTCACCACGCCGCAGCAGAGCGCGGTGGCCTTGAGATCGGGCTGAAAGCGCCACCGCTCCTTGCCGGTCCGGGCGTCCACCGCCATCACCAGGTTCTTGAGATCGGTATAGAGCAGCAGTCCATCCACCACGATCGGCGTGCTCTCGTTCCGGACTCCGCGCCGGAAGAGGACGTCGAGCTCGTGCGCCCAGAGGCGGTGCAGGCCGCGCACCGTCTGGCGGTTGACCTCGGTCAGTGGGACCGAGCGGCGATTGCTCCAGTCATAGCCGTAGCTGAGCCAGCCATCGGCGGCCGTGTCGGCGGCGCGGAGCCGCTCTTCGGTAACCGGCCGAGCCGGCTCCGCGGGGGGCGCGGCGTCGCGGCGGCAGGCGGGCGCGAGGACGAGGAGGAGAGCGAGGACCAGCGGCGCGCGTGTCGGCATGGTGGGACGAGTCTACCGGACTCGCCGCGCCGTACGCAAGCCGTGGTCTCAGCGGCGCTTGCGGTAGCGGGCGTCGAATCCCGCGCGCCAGGTGGTCCCGCCATCGCGCGAGGTCTCGATGAGCTGGCGCACCTCGCCCGGCCGGATCGGCGTGAGGGTCGTGCGGTCGAGAACCAGGCGGCCGTCCGGCAGCGGAAGCTCACCCTGGAAACGGACGCCGCCGTCGGGCAGCCGCGCGATGAGGTGCTTTTCCTTGGTCCCTCCCACCTTCCCGGCGTCGTCGGTCACCCACACCTGCTTCCACCGGTGTGTGCCCGGCTCCACGTAGAACAGACTGCGTCCTTCGCCGCCCATGGCGTCGCGCCACTCCTCGAGCACGGCGCATCCCTTGAGCACCCGCGTGATCCGATTGGTTCCGACGACCTGGTCGCCTACGAGCACGTCCCACTCGCCCAGCCAGAAATTCAGCGCCGAGTAGGTGGAATCGGCCGCGCAGCCGCTGCCTTGCTGCGCCGCGGCCGATGCCGGCCACCCCAGTGACAACAGCAGCACGGGGATCCGCGTCCGGAGCGCGCGAATGAGGCTCATGCACCCGCTACGCGCGCGGCCCGAACGAGGTTTCGTCCCACGCCGCCTCGGCTACCTTTGGGCATGTCCGCTGACGATCTCGACGGCATTCTCGCCTTCCTCCGGGCGGCCGAGCGGCTCAAGACGGTCACCCGGAGCGGCTGGACGTCCACCGGCAAGCCCGAGAGCGTGGCCGAGCACACCTGGCGGCTCGGCCTGATGGCGATGCTGCTCTACGGGCGCGCGCCCGGGGTGGACCTCGCGCGGTTGCTGCGCATGTGCCTGATCCACGACCTGGGCGAGGCGATCCGGGGCGACGTGCCGGCGCCGGCCCAGGCCGCCCCCGGCGCCAAGTCGGCGGACGAGCGGGCCGACCTGCTGGAGCTGACCGCCCCCCTGCCCGCCGTGCTGCGCGACGAGATCGTGGGCCTGTGGGACGAGTACGAGGCCGCCCAGTCGGCCGAGGCGCGGCTCGCCAAGGGGCTCGACAAGCTGGAGACGATCCTGCAGCACACCCAGGGCCTGAATCCGGCCGATTTCGACTACGACTTCAATCTCGGCTACGGCCGGCGGTTCACCGAGAGCGACCCGGTCCTCGCGGCGCTGCGGGACCGGCTCGACGAGGCCACCCGCCGGCGCGCCGCCGCCGCCCGCCGGGACCCATGACCGCGCACATCGCGCTCCTGCGGGCGGTGAATCTCGGCAGCCACAACAAGGTGGGCATGGCCGACCTGCGCGCCTGCCTGGAGCAGCAGGGGTTCGTGGGCGTGCGCACGCTGCTGCAGAGCGGCAACGTGGTCCTGGGCGGCGGTCGGCTGCGCGGGGCTGCCCTGGAGCACCGTCTGGAGGAGACCGCGCGCGCCGCGCTCGGTCTGGACACGCCGTTCATCGTGAGAACGCGGGAGGAGTGGGACGCGCTGGTCGCCGCGAATCCGTTCCCGCGGGAAGCCGCGGACGACCCCGGGCACCTGCTCCTGTTCTGCCTCAAGGACGCACCACCGGCCGACGCCGAGAGCCGTGTCCAGGCGGCGGTGAAGGGGCGCGAGCGGGTCCGGGTGGACGGCCGACAGGCGTACATCGTCTATCCGGACGGGGTCGGCGAGTCGAAGCTCACCGTCACGGTCCTCGAGCGGTGGCTGGGCAGCCGGGGAACCGGACGGAACTGGAACACCGTGCTCAAGCTCCAGGCGCTGGCCGGAGCCGGGTGACGCCGCCACCGGACCTGATGGAGGAGCTCCGCCGGCTGGAGCGCGCCGCGCGCCCCCTCGAGCCGGGCACGGGTCGTCGGCGCCGGCTCCGGAATGCCGCCGTGGCGTCCACCGAGCGGTTCCTTCGCCGGATCGCCAATCTCAAGGGCTACGTCGAGACCGAGGACAAAGGGGCGGGCCTGCTCGCGGCGCCGATCTCGGAGCAGGGAATTCCGCTCGAGCGCGCGATCGCCTTGCTGGAGCGGGACGTGGTCCATCCCGGCGGAGGGACGGCGACGGCCGCCCACCTGGCGTACATCCCGGGCGGCGGGCTCTACCACTCCGCGGTGGGTGATTTCCTCGCCGCGGTGAGCAACAAGTACGCCGGGGTCTTCTTCGCCGGCCCGGGCGCCGTCCGGATGGAGAACCTGCTGCTCCGCTGGGTGGCCGACCTCGTCGGCTATCCCGCGGAGGCGGCCGGGAGCATCGCTTCGGGCGGCAGCATCGCGACGCTCACCGCGATCGCGACCGCGCGCGACGCGCACGGGCTCCGCGCGGCGGACTACCCGCGGTCGGTCGTCTACCTCACCGACCAGGCTCACCACTGCATCGAGAAGGCGCTTCGGATCGCCGGCCTGGCGGAGTCCCCGGTCCGGCGGATCGCGATGGATGCCGGCTATCGCATGCGCCCCGAGGCCCTGGCGGAAGCCATCGCCGCCGACCGCGCGGCGGGACTGCGGCCCTGGCTGGTCATCGCCGCCGCCGGCACCACCGACGTCGGCGCGGTGGATCCCCTGGACGCGATCGCCGACATCGCCGCCTGGGAGGGTTGCTGGTACCACGTGGACGCCGCGTACGGCGGATTCTTTCTGCTGACGGAGCAGGGTCGGCGGCTCATGCGAGGGATCGAGCGCTCCGATTCGGTGGTGCTCGACCCGCACAAGGGCCTCTTCCTCCCGTACGGCATCGGGATGGTGATCGTCCGCAATGCGCGGCCCCTGGCTGCAGCTCACGACTACTCGGGGAATTACATGCAGGACGCCGCCCGGGAGCCGGGCGAGATGTCGCCGGCCGATCTCTCCCCCGAGCTGTCCAAGCACTTCCGCGCGCTCCGCATGTGGCTCCCGCTGGTGCTCCTGGGGGTGGGCCCGTTCCGCGCCGCGCTGGAAGAGAAGCTGCTGCTGGCGCGCTACTTTCAGGCCGGCGCGGAGGCGGCGGGATTCGAGGTGGGCCCGCCTCCCGAGCTCAGCGTGGCGACTTACCGCTGGGTGCCCGCCGGCGCCGGCCCGGAGGAAGCCGATCGATTCAATCAGGCGCTGGTGGATGCGATGCGCCGGGACGGGCGGCTCTTCATCTCGTCTACGCTGCTGGGCGGACGCTTTACGCTGCGGATGGCCGCGCTCGCCTTTCGGACTCACCGGCGGACCATCGACCTCGCGCTCCGGGTGCTCGCCGAGCAGGCCGCGGCGCTCGAGGCGCGGGGGCGGGCATGAGCCCGGACGGCCCCCGTATTCGGCGCGTCACCCGTGAGGACGCCGCCGCCGTCGCGGCGCTGAGCGACCAGCTCGGGTATCCGGTAGCCGCCGAGGCCATTGCCGCGCGGCTGGAGCGCCTGCTCGGACGCGACGACCAGCTGGTGCTCGCCGCCGTGGCCGACGACGGGGAGCTGGCGGGCTGGATCCACGCCGCGGAGCAGGACCTGGTCGAAGCCGAGCGCCGGTGCGAGATCCTCGGCCTGGTGGTGGACGGGCGCCGCCGGCGCGGCGGCATCGGGCGCGGGCTGGTGGCCGAGGCGGAGCGCTGGGCGGCGAGCCGCGGGCTGCGCCAGATGTCGGTCCGCAGCAACGTGGCGCGGGAGGAGTCGCACCCCTTCTACGAGGCGCAGGGCTACGGCCGGGTCAAGACCCAGCAGGTGTACCGCAAGCCGATCGGCGGG
>DATCWW010000480.1:0-7055 GCA_036566145.1 Gemmatimonadales bacterium | reverse complement strand
CCGCCCTGGCACCCCGCGCCCACGCCAGCGCCGCCGCATGGGCCGCCTCGGCGCCCTCGCCGGTGCGGATCGCGTGCGCCAGCGCTACACAGAAGGCGGCGCTGGCGTCGCGGCAGACCGGATGTGGATGGGGGATATCCGCATCCTCCCGGGCGAGCTGGGCCAGCTCCGCGGCCGCCAGGCGCCACCCGAAGATCCCCAGCGGGCTCACCCGCATCAGGGCGCCGTTGGCCTGACTCTCGACGTTGGGCAGCTCGGTGAGCCCGACCTCGGTGGTGATGCCCACGTCGAACGGCCCCGATTCGAGCCACCCCCAGTACGAGCGCCGCACCCGCTCCTGCCTCATGCCGCCGTCGCGCACCACCGTCCGCGCGAGCATCAGGGCCAGCTCGGAGTCGTCGGTAGGCTGCCCCGCGATGGTGCCCCAGTAGCCGCCGTCCTCCAGGGTGCGGAGTCCCCCGGGGTGGCGCTCGCGGATGGTCCGCGCCGAGCCGAACTCGACCTGGCCGCCGAGCGCGTCGCCGGCGAGCTGGCCCAGCAGCGCGCCCTGGGCCCGGGTCAGCACCTGGGCGTCGGCGATGCGGAAGATGGGGCGCGCGGAGCGGAAGCTTCGGGTGAGCGGGCCGGGATCCTCGTTGTAGTGCACGGCGGCCCACGGTCGCTGGGCCAGCTCACGCGCAACGTCGAGCGCGCCGCCGATGGCATATCCCGATTCGGCGTGGCCCAGGCGGTAGCGGATCGGCCGGCCCGCTTCGTCCACCAGCTCGCCGCCCACCGCGCGAAGCAGCGCGTGGCCGGCGGCGAAATCCCAATCCCGGGGCCCGTGCAGCGAGACGCCGGCGTCGCACTCGCCCACCGCGACCAGCGCGAGCCGGTAGGCGATGCTGGGCAGAGCGCGGAACCGCGCCGGCGCGGTGCACCCCGCGTTGGCCGCCGGACTCCGTCCAGCCTCCTGGCTCACCAGCACCGTCTCCCGCAGACCCAGGGAGCGCGCCAGGGCAGGTCGCTCGACCGGCCGGTCGTTGCGGGTCAGCGCCTGTCCGCGCGCCCAGGCGATGAGATCGCCCCGATCGTCGGGCGCCAGGGGAGCGTAGACCACCCCGAGGACCGGATCGTCGTGCCGAAGGAGGGCGATGGAGACCGCGGTGCCGCGGAGGCGGCGCAGGAAGGAGACGGTGCCGTCGTTGGGATCGACGACCCACCGGTGCTCGGCGTCCCGCGACCCGCCGGGGCCGGTCTCTTCGCCGAGGTAGGCCCAGTCGGGGTAGGCCTCGAGCAGGATTCGCCGGATCACCGCTTCGGCGATGACATCGATGTCGGCGTGGCTGCCCTGGCCCCGCGGGCCACCGGGGCGGTGGAACTCCTCGCGGATGAGTGCCCCGGCCTCGCGCGCCGCGGCCGCGGCTACCCGGAGCGGATCGGCGAGGCTGTCGCTCATGGCGGGATAAGATAGTCGCGATTCGCCGCTCGACCGCACGGCTACATTTCGACCTCCCTCTTTCGAGCAGCCGACATGGCCACCGAGCGCGACATCGCTTTCCCCATCCTCACCCCGCGGCAGCTGGAGCAGCTGACGGCGCGGGGCCATTACCGCGCGGTGCGCGCGGGCGAGGTCCTCTTCCGGGAAGGCGATCGTGGCTTGGGCTTCTTCGTCGTCCTCGAGGGCGCGATCGAGATCGTGGTCCACACCACGGAAGGCGAGCAGCAGGTGACGGTGCACCGGCCCGGCCAGTTCACCGGCGACGTGGACGTCCTGACCGGCCGGAGCGTGGTGGTTATGGGGAGGGTGCTGGAGGGCGGCCGAGTGCTCGCCCTCGACCCCGAGGAGCTGCGGCATGCGGTGGATCAGATCCCCGATCTGGGTGAGACGCTGGTCAAGGCCTTCATCATGCGCCGGGAGCTGCTGCTCGGGAGCGGCATGGTCGGGGTGACCATCATCGGCTCTCGCTTCTCTCCGGAGTCGCACCGGCTCCGCGACTTCGCGACCAGGAACCTGATTCCCTTCAAATGGCTCGACCTGGAGTCCGACGCGCAGGCCGAGGCGATCCTGCGGCAGCTCAAGGTGCCGGCGTCGGCCACGCCCATCGTGCTGGGCCGGGAAGGGCAGTTCTACAGCAAGCCGCCGCTGGAGCAGTTCGCCCGCTGCGCCGGCCTCACGGTGTCGTTGAGCGAGGAGCACGTCTACGACGTGATCGTGGTGGGCGCGGGGCCGGCCGGCCTGGCGGCCTCGGTGTACGCGGCGTCCGAGGGGCTCGACGTGCTCGCGACCGAGGCGGTGGCGGCCGGCGGTCAGGCCGGCACCAGCTCGCGTATCGAGAACTATCTGGGCTTCCCGGCCGGCATCTCGGGGGCGGAGCTCACCCGGAACGCCCTGGTGCAGGCGCAGCGGTTCGGCGCCCGGGTCACGGTGCCATGCCGGGTGCGCTCCCTCGGCCTCGACGCCGGCGACCGCATCGTCACCCTGATGGATGGGACGCGGCTCCGCAGCCGCTGCGTCCTGGTCTCGAGCGGGGTGGAGTATGGCCGGCTCGAGGTGCCCCGGTTCGGCGACTTCGAGGGGGCCGGGATCTATTACGCCGCCACCGAGATGGAGGCGAGGCTGTGCAAGGGCGAGGAGGTCGTGGTGGTGGGAGGCGGCAATTCGGCGGGGCAGGCGATCGTCTTCCTTGCCGACCAGGCGACGCACGTCAACGTGCTGCTTCGGGGTACCGACCTGGGGGCGAAGATGTCACGCTACCTGGTGGACCGGATCGAGCAGCTGCCCAACGTCACGGTGCACTGCGGCGCCACCGTGGTGGGACTGGAGGGCAACGGGCGCCTGGGCCAAGTGCAGGCGCGCTCCGGCGCCGACCTGCTCCACTTCGACACCAGCTCGCTCTTCCTCTTCATCGGGGCGTCGCCCAACTCCGAGTGGCTCCGGGGCTGCGTCGAGCTCGACCGCCACGGCTTCGTGGTGACCGGTTCGGCGCTGTCGCCGGGAACGGGGGAGAACGAGCGCTGGACGGCGGCGGGCCGCACCCCGTTCATGCTGGAGACCAGCCTCCCCGGGGTCTTTGCCGCGGGCGACGTCCGGAGCGGCTCGGTCAAGCGCTGTGCCTCCGCCGTCGGCGAGGGGTCGATGGCGGTGATGTTCATGCACGCCCACCTGGCGCGGGCCGCGGCTGAGACCGCGGCCCGCGCGCCCGGCTACGACATGCGCCGGGCTTCGTCCCGCACGAAGGCGTAGGAGATGAGCGGCAGGATGTTGGCGTTGGCCGCCTCGGCCGCCACCTCCTTCGCCTTGGCGGCGTCGCCCTTCGCCTTGAGCGCCAGCGCGGTCGAGTAGAGCACGGCCGGGTCCTGCTGGTTGGCCTGGCCCAGGTGTGCGATCGCCTGGTCGTATTGCTTCTGGGCCAGCGCGATGCGTCCGGTCAGCTCGTGCGCCTGACGGACCCGGAACAGGTTGTGTCGCGCCTCGGCGCCCTTGGCATAGGCCTCGGCCGCCGTGCCGGCCGCCGCGTAATCGCCTCGGGCCAGCGCCACGCGCCCCCGGTTGTACTGGTCCGCGAGCCGGGTGTCCTCCTTCACGTCCTGCGACAGGCTGCTCTTCTCCACCAGCGCGAGCGAGCGCGTGAACTGCTGCTCGGCGGCGTCCAACCGGCCGGCGTCGAGCAGAATGTTCCCCAGCAGCAGGGCGTCGCCGCTCATGTTGGCCGTGTCGGCGAGCTTGACGTCGAGGTCGTATTCCCGCTGGATCTCCTTGAGCGCCGCGTCGGTCTTCCCGCCGTCCACCAGGATCACGCCCTTGACGAAGAGCGCCGTCCGCCGCTCGCCGTCGTCGCGGGCGTGCTGGTAAAGCCGGTCCATTTCGGCCGCACCCGCCTGGTGCTTGCCCTGGTACATGAGGTTGGTGGCGATGCCCACCTTGGAGGCGACGAAGTTGGCGTCGTGCTCGAGCGCCTTGTGGTACTGGGCGATGGACTCGTCGAACCGGCCCATCTTGAGCAGCAGCTCGGCGTAGGAGTCGTATGGATTCGGGTCGCCCGGGATCAGCTCGATGTACTTCGTGAAGGCGGCCTCGGCGCTGTCGTACTTCTCGAGGTTGCGGTAGGCGTAGCCGAGGAGGTTGTAGGCGGGGCTGAACGACGGATTGATCGCCGTGGCGGCGCGATACTGCTCGATCGCCTTGTCGTATTCCTGCCGTCCGAAGTACGCGGTGCCCAGCAGCTGGTGGGCCCGCTCGTCTCTCGGGTACTTCTTCACCAGCTCCTCCTGATACTCCAGCGCCTTGGCGGGGTTGGCGTTGCCGCCCGCGTCCGCGGCGAGGATGAAGAGCCGCTCGCCCTCCGAGGCGCGATCGCTGAGCGCGACCGCTTCCTTCATGTGCGCCAGGAAATCCTTGGCGGTCGCCGAGTTGAGTGCCAGCTGGTAGTGCGCCATGGCGAAGGTGGGGTCGGCGGCCGCGGCCTGCTCGTAGAGCTTCCGCCCCTCGTGGGCGCGGAGCTGCTCCGCGACGGCCCGGGCCTCGAGGTAGAGCCGCCGCGCCTCGTCGGAGTTGGTGCTGAGGGGAACGGCGCCGGCCGCTGCGGCCGCGCTGGCGGCGGCAGTGTCGGTGGTGACGACGCTGGCGGTCTCGCTGCCGGCCTCGCGCCGATCGCACCCGGCGACCAGCGTCAGGGCACAGACGAGCAGGGGCGGGGTCCACGGACGGAACATCGGATCCTCCGGCACGTTGCAGTTGTCGACGGTGGGAAGCACTGAGGCTCTCTTAGACCTACGCCCGGGGGTCGGGGCGGTTTCAGGGCGGCGGCGGGGTCTTGCGTGCCCATGGGCAATTAGTTATCATGGCAACGATTGTTACGACATGTTTGTTTCGGGAGGATTTCCATGCCCCCTGCTCGATCACGGCGCGGCGGTTCCCTCCAGGCCGAAATGGGGCAGCGCCGGCCGTTCCGCTCGAAACGCCAGGAGGCCGCGGTGGCGCTGCTCCGGACGGCCTCGGTGGTGACCCGGGCCTTCGCCCGGCTGGTGGAGCCCTCGGAGCTGAGCTGGCCCCAGTACAACGCCCTCCGGATCGTCCGGGGGGCGGGAAGCGGTGGCATCGCCACCCTGACCATCCGGGAGCGGATGATCGACGAAGGGACCACCATCACCCGGCTGCTGGACAAGCTCGAGGCCGCCGGGCTGATCCGCCGGGAGCGCAGCCGTCCCGACCGGCGCCAGGTGCTCTGTTTCGTCACTCCGGAAGGGCGCCGATTGCTGGATGGGCTGGACCCGAAGGTGGACGCGCTGGACGAGGAAGTCACCGCGGAATTGTCCGAGACGCGGCTGACCGCCTTCATCGACATGCTGGACGACATCCGGCAGGCGAACGCGGGGCGGGGCGCCCCGCGGCACACCGTCCGGGCCGAGGTCTGAACGGCGCCCGTTCGTGCGACATAGTTAGCAGGACAACCATTGGCGAAACAACTATTCACTCGGGAGCACACCATGTTCGCCGTCTTCCGCACCAGCCCGACCCCGCTGCCCACCCTGGCCCGGCTGGCCGTCGGCCTGATCCTGTTTCCCCACGGCGCCCAGCACGTGCTGGGCTGGTTCGGCGGCTACGGGTTCCAGGGCACTCTCGGCTGGATGACGGGCACCCTCGGCTTTCCGGCATTCTTCGCCGTGCTCGCCCTGGTCACCGAGATCACCGCTCCGGTCGCGCTCGTACTCGGCCTCGGCGGTCGCCTCGCCGCCCTGGGGGTGATCGGCCTCATGCTCGGAGCGGCCAGCACCCATCTGGCGAACGGCTTCTTCATGAACTGGTTCGGCGCCCTCCCCGCGGGGAGCGAGGGGTTCGAGTACCACCTTCTCGTGATCGCCCTGGCCGGCATCGTCGTGCTGGGCGGCAGCGGCGCATGGTCGCTGGACCGGCTCCTCGGGCGGGACCGCCCCGCGGTGCCCTCGGCCCGGCCGCTCCGTGCCGCAGCTTAAGACAGTGTGCAGGCTCCGGCGCGCTGCCGATGCAGGTCTCGGCGCGCCCCCGGGGCCACAAGGCGGCCCAATGCTGTGGCGCCGCCACAACCCGTGCCAACGGAAACGTCTTGCACCCAGCCCGGCATCTTGGTGCCCCGCAGCGTGTTTCGGCGTCGTGGCATGGTGAGTCCAGGACCTGCCCTACTCTCCGGCCGGCACGGAGGTCCCGTGCAGATCGTGACGCTAATGGAGGGCAGATCAATGCACGCCATTTTCGCGACTTCCGCTGCTGCCGGTCTGGCCGGCGCGATCATCGTCTCGGGCCCGAAGACCCCGGCGCCCGTCGAAAGCCCGCGTCCGGTCGTGATCGATTCGGCCGCCCAGCCGGTGGCGCCTAGCCGGGTCATCGCGCGGGACAGCCTCCGGGCCGAGGCGCAGCTCACGCCGGCGCAGGTGCGCCGCCCGCTGGAGCAGTACCTTGGCCGCTACAGCGCAGATCGGGTGCTGGTGCGGCGGATCAGCCGCGCCGTTCTGCGGGAGTCGCGGCGCCAGCAGGTGCCGCCCTCGCTCATCGCGGCGGTGCTGGTCACCGAGAACACCACGCTCACGCCGGCGGCCGAGAGCTCGGTGGGGGCCCAGGGTCTGATGCAGGTGATGCCGATGCACGCCGGCGCCCGGCTCTGCAACTCGGCCGACCTGGTGGACGTGGACAGCAACATCTGCCATGGCACGCTGATCCTCGCCCGGAACCTGCGCGCCACCAGCTCGCCGGCCGCAGCCCTCCTCAGGTACAACGGCTGCGTCAAGGGCACCAACACGCCGGACTGCCATCGCTATCCCGCCAAGGTGCTCGCCCGTGCCAGCCAGGTGCGGCACGAGATCCTGCTGGCGACCCAGGTGCTCCCGCCCGCGGCCATCGACTCGCTCCGCCCGGTGGCGCTCGCCGGGAGCTGAGCGCGCCAGGGGGTTGACGGACGGGGGTCGCCAGGGCAGGGTACGGGCACCCCTGACAAATGGAGCGTTCATGCCTTCTCGGATCCGTCCGGGCGCCGCCGTCGTGGCCGCGCTCGTCCTGGGCGGATGCGGCTCGGAGCGGCGCGCGGAAGCGCCGCCCAGAG
>DATCWW010000479.1:0-9160 GCA_036566145.1 Gemmatimonadales bacterium | reverse complement strand
CGCCGCGGTCCTGGGCGAGGCGGTCGAGGAGCTCGACCTCCTCGCCGACCTGGCCGCCGAGCTCGGCGCCGCGCTGGAGGACCGTCCGCCCCCGACGCTGGCCGATGGCGGCGTCATCCGCCGGGGCTACGACGCGGAGCTGGACCAGCTGCGCTCCCTGCGCGACGGCGGGCGCCAGTACATCGCCTCGCTGCAGCAGCGGGAGCGGGACCGGACCGGCATCGGCTCGCTCAAGGTCGGCTTCAACAAGGTCTTCGGGTACTACCTCGAGATCACCAACGCGCACGCGGCCCGGGTACCATCCGATTACGAGCGGCGGCAGACGCTGGCCTCGGCCGAGCGGTACGTCACTCCGGAGCTCAAGGAATACGAGGCCAAGGTCCTCGGCGCCGAAGAGCGGATGGCCGGCCGGGAGGCCGAGCTGTTCGGGGCGCTCCGCGGTGCCGTCGCGGCCGGGATCGAGCGGATCCAGCGAACCTCCCGGGTGCTGGCGCGGCTCGACGTGTGGGCCGCGCTGGCGGAGGGGGCGGTCGCGGCACGGTATGTCCGCCCGACGGTGCATCGGGGGTTCGACCTGGTGCTCAAGGGCAGCCGGCATCCGGTGATCGAGCGCATGATGGCGCGGGAGTCCTTCATGCCCAACGACGTCCGCTTCAGCGAGGCGGAGCGGGTGCTGCTGGTGACCGGGCCCAACATGGCGGGGAAATCGACCATTCTTCGGCAGATCGGACTCTGCGTGGTGCTGGCCCAGATCGGCGCGTTCGTGCCCGCGGAGGCCGCGTCGATCGGCGTGGTGGACCGGCTCTTCACCCGGGTGGGCGCGAGCGACAACCTGGCGCGCGGGCAGTCCACCTTCATGGTGGAGATGAGCGAGACCAGCGCGATCCTGCACAACGCCGGCGGCCGGAGCCTGGTCCTCCTCGACGAGATCGGCCGCGGCACCTCGACCTACGACGGCGTGGCGATCGCCTGGGCGGTCACCGAGCACCTGCACGACCGGGTGGGCTGCAAGACGATGTTCGCCACCCACTACCACGAGCTGATGCAGCTTCCGGAGCAGCTGCAGCACGCCCGGAACTACAACGTGGCGGTGCGGGAGACCGGGGACGCGGTAGTGTTCCTGCACCGCCTGGAGGCGGGCGGCACCGACCGCTCCTACGGCATTCACGTGGCCCAGCTCGCGGGCCTGCCGTCCGAGGTGGTGCGCCGGGCGCGCGCGGTGCTGGGCACGCTGGAAGGGGAGCATCGAATGGTGCCCGGGTCCCCGCCGCCGCTCGAGCCCGCCGCCGGGCAGCTCGGGCTCTTCGCCGATGTGTCTGCCCCCGATCCCGTGGTCGAGGATCTCAAGACGCTCGATCTCGACACCCTCACCCCGCTTCAGGCTCTCAACCACCTGGCCGAGCTCAAGCGGCGGGCCTCCGGAGGCCCGCCGGCGTGAGCCCGTCCCTCGCTCGGGTCGCCCTGAGCGCCGCCGCCCTCGGCGGGCTGTTGGTGGCGTGCACCACCCGCGACGACGGCACCGTCGCCCTGGGGAACGACCAGCCGGCCGCGACGGACGAGCCGGTGGACCTTCCTCCGGTGGCCATCAACCCGGTATCGCCCGTGGTCTACCCTCCGGCCCTGCTGGAACAGGGAATCGAGGGACGGGTGCTCCTGCGGCTCTACGTCGACGCCCAGGGCACGCTGGTGGGCGATTCGACCCGGATCGCCGAATCGAGCGGGTACCCGGCCCTGGATTCCGCCGCGGTCCAGGGGGCGCCGTCGCTACGCTTCTCGCCCGCATTGCGCCGCGGCCGACCGGTGTCGGCCCCGTTCCTGCAGCCGGTCCACTTCCGCAACCCGCGGAACCGGAGCGCCCCATGACCGATGCGCGCCTCAAGGTCTACGAGTCGGTGCTCGAGACCATCGGCTGGACCCCGCTCATCCGGCTGAGCCGGCTCGGCGCCGGGATCCGAACCCCGATCTACGGCAAGGCCGAGTACGCCAACCCCGGCGCGTCGGTCAAGGATCGGATCGGGCTCGCCATCATCGAGGATGCGGAGCGCCGAGGGGAGCTCAAGCCCGGAGGGACGATCGTCGAGGGGACCAGCGGGAATACCGGGGTGGGACTCGCCATCGCCGCGAGCCTCAAGGGGTACCGCTGCATCTTCACGATGCCGGACAAGATGTCGCAGGAGAAGGTTCGGCTGCTCAAGGCCTACGGGGCGGAGGTGGTGATCACCCCGACCGCCGTGCCCCCGGACCACCCCGACAATTACGTCATGAAGGCCAAGCAGATCGTGAAGGAGACCCCCGGGGCGGTACTGGCCAACCAGTTCTACAACCCGATCAACCCCGAGGCCCACTACGCCACCACCGGCCGGGAGATCTGGGAGCAGACCGAGGGCAAGGTGACCCACCTGGTGGCGGGTGCCGGAACCGGCGGCACGGTGAGCGGCGCCGGGAAGTACCTGAAGGAGAAGAACCCGAAGGTCCGGGTGATCGCCGCCGATCCGATCGGGTCGCTCTACACCCACTATCACCGGAGCCGGACCCTGGGCGAGGGTCACCCCTACAAGGTCGAGGGTATCGGGGGGGACAAGATCCCGTCCACGCTCTGGTTCGACTACGTGGACGAGTTCCGGCAGGTCCCGGACCGGACCTCGTTCAGCCTGGCCCGCCGGCTGGCCCGGGAAGAGGGTATCCTCGCGGGGGGATCGACCGGGACGAATCTGTATATCGCGCTGGAAGTGGCGCGCGAGGTGGACAACCCCGCCGCGCTGGTGGTGACCATCATCTGCGACACCGGCGAGCGCTACCTCTCCAAGGTGTTCAACGACGAATGGATGCAGGAGAACCAGATGCTGGAGGCCCCGCGGATGACGGTGGAGCAGCTGCTGGAGCGCCGTCCGCCCAACGCCCCGCCGCTGGTGAGCGTGGCCCCGGCGGCCGCGGTCCGCCAGGCGCTCAACCTCATGAGCACCTGGGGCGTGAGCCAGATCCCGGTGATGGACAACGGGGAATCGCTCGGCGGATTGATCGAGGGCACGCTGATGACCCGCGCCCTGGCCCAGCCCTCCCTGCTCGACCGCCCGGTCCGCGAGGTCATGGAGGCTCCCTTCCCCGAAGTGGACGCCGCCTCGCCGACCGATCGAGTGGGCGCCATGCTGAGCCGGGAGAGCCCGGCGGCCCTGGTCCGGAAGGACGGGAAAGTGATCGGAATTGTCAGCCGGTATGACGTATTGCAACAGTTGATCGGAACCCGGTGATATGCGGATCACCGTCCTGACCGGCGGCACCTCCTCGGAGCGCGACGTCGCCCTGGCCTCCGCGGTCCAGGTCATCGCGGCGCTGCGCACTCGGGGCCACGAGGTCGCGGTGGTCGACACCGCCCGTGGGTTCATCCCCCCGGCCGACGAGCCCCGGCTCCTGTCCGGCACCGTCGGCACGGCCCCGCCGACCATCGATGCCCTCAGGGACCTCGAGCGCGGGCTCCTGCTGTCCGGCCTGGGCAACCTCGCAGTCGTACGTACCGCGGAGGTGCTGTTCCTTGCATTACACGGGGGACGAGGCGAGGACGGGACCATCCAGACACTTCTCGAGGTCGTCGGCGTCCCCTACACAGGGAGCGGGAGACTCGGGAGCGCCATGGCGATGGACAAGGACGTGTCGAAGCGTCTCTTCCGGGGCGCGGGCGTACCCACCGCGGACTGGGTGATGGCGCCCGCAGACGCTGGTCGGGTCGGGCGCGAGCTTGGGTGGCCGGTGGTCGTCAAGCCCTCCAAGCAGGGCTCGACCGTAGGCCTGACCGTGGTGAAGGACCCCTCGGGCTACGATCAGGCCGTGGCCTTGGCCGCCCGGTACGACGACGAGGTCATGATCGAGGCTTTCGTGGCCGGCAGGGAGCTCACCGTCGGGGTCCTCGACGGTCGGCCCTTGGCGGTCGGGGAAATCATTCCCCGGCACGAGATTTTCGATTATGAATGCAAGTACACTCCTGGGATGTCGGAGGAGATCTTCCCGGCCGACCTCCCCCAGGACGTCACCCGGGAGTGCCAGCGGCTGGCGGTGCTGGCCCACGAGGCCCTGAAGCTGGGCGGCTATTCCCGGGTAGATTTTCGCTTGACACCGGACGGTCAAGCCTTCTGTTTAGAAGTGAATACGTTGCCCGGCATGACGGCCACCAGCCTCCTGCCCCAATCCGCCCGAGCGGTAGGTATCGATTTCCCCGATCTGTGCGAACGGATTTGTCGAACCGCCCGGCCGGGACGGCCGCGGGAAGCTCCGTCGGCGTAGGAGAGTATCAGCGTTAGAGGCGTAGTTCGATGAATCTGGCCCCTTCCAACCGCATCACCCCCTGGGTGCTCAGGCTCATCATCGCGAACGCGGTGGTGCTGCTGCTCATGCGCACCGTGCTGACTTCTCCGGACCTGGCGGCGGCGCTCGCCTTCGATCCGGCGAGCGCGCTGCGCCACTGGTGGACCTTCCTCAGCTACATGTTCGTGCATGCCGGCCTGCTCCACCTGCTCGGCAACATGCTGATGTTGTTCGTATTCGGCACCGCGGTCGAGTCGCGCATGGGAAGCCGCGCCTTCCTGCTCTACTACCTGTTCTGCGGCACCGGGGCAGCGGTGTTCGCGCTGGGGCTTTCGTCCTTCATGGCGGTGAGTCCCTTCATCGGGGCGTCGGGGGCGGTCCTCGGCGTGGCCCTCGCGTTCGCGATGTACTGGCCCGACGCCGAACTCGTGGTGTTTCCCATCCCCGTGCTCATCCGGGCCCGGACCCTGGTGACGATCCTCATCGGGATCGACGTGTTCTTCTCCTTCCTCATGCCCTCCGACGGCATCGCGCACCTGGCGCACGTCGGCGGCGCCGGGTTCGGCTATCTGTTCTTCCGTCTGCAGGGGATGTCGCGCCGAACCCCCCATCCCCCGCCTCGGGCGGTGGAGCGGGTGGTCATGGTCCAGTCGGGGCCGGCCGAGCCGGAGCGCCGCACCCCGGTGACGCCGGTGCGGCAGCGGCGCCGTGCCGACGCCGATCCGGTGGCGGCCGAAGTGGACCGGGTGCTGGACAAGATCTCCGAGAAGGGGATCGGCAGCCTCACGCCCGCCGAGCGGCGCTTTCTGGACGAGGTGTCGAAGCAGAAGAAACAGGAGAATTAGGCGGAAAGGCGCACAGGCGCAAAGGCGCTAGCCGGTTCCGATACAACGAAGCCCTCCGATGTCCGTGACATCGGGGGGTTGTCGTTTCCAGGACAGCCTGGCGCCCTAGTCTCGCGCCCTCGCGCCTGTGCGCCTTCGCGCCCGTTCCGCCTCTTGCGCCCGAGCGCCCGATCTTCCTATCCTGTCCCGTGCTCATCAATCTCCTGCCGGATTTTCTCGCAGTGCTCGATGCGGCCGACCGGGGCGCGGCCTACCAACGCTATCGCGACAACCATCGACCGATCCTCGACGCCTACTGGCGCAACTACGTGCTCGACCCCGACAGTCCCCACGCCGACCAGATCGTCTCCTCCGCCCTTCACGCCGACCGCAGTGATCTCCTCGAAGCCGCCGCGTCGGTGGATTTCGAGCGTCTGGCCGACGAGGCGATCGCCCGGTCGGATTCCCTCCTGCAGATCGACCGGCCGACCGACGTCTACCTGATGGTCGGCCTCGGCGGCGCCAATGCCGGCGAGCTGGTCGTCGGCGGGCGCGGCGTGGCCTTCGTCTGCCTGGAACACTTCACCGGGCGGGTCAATCCTGAGACCTACGGGATGGGCCTCGCGCCCGACCTGATTCCAGTCTGGATCGCGCACGAGCTGGCGCATACGGTGCGCTACACCTCGCCGCGGAGCGCGAGCGACATGCGCCGGCTGGTCGCCGACCAGGGTGGCCACTACGACTACTGGGCCACCGGCAGCCGGGCGACTCTGCGCGAGCTGCTGGTCAACGAAGGCCTCGCGGTCCACGCCGCGCAGGCGGTCGCGCCCGGGTTCGATGCGGCCGATTACTTCGGCTATCCGCGCCGGCAGTATCACCGCCTGCGGGAAATGGAGGCGTTCCTCCGCCGGGTGATCGAGCCCGACCTGGAGCAGAGCGGCCTTGGGTTGCGGCTGCGTTATCTCTCGGGCGGCATGAGTCCGTCGGCCCGGCTGGTCGGCGGGCGGGTGATCCCCGAGCGGGCCGGCTACTACCTGGGCTATCGCATGACCGAAGCGCTGGTGGCCCAGCGTGGGTTGACCGACGCGCTCCGGGCGTCCGCTGCGGACTTTCAGGCCGCCGAGGACCAGGCCCGCGGGATCCAGACGGCCTGATTACTTCCCCACGCAGAAGCCCGCGAAGACCCGTCCCAGCACTTCCTCGATGTCCACCGTACCCACCAGCTCCTCCAGGGCGAGGGTGGCCTCGCGCACGTGGTGCGACGCGAGCACCGCGTCGCCGTCGGGGCCGAGCCGAGCTAGGCTCTCCTCCAGGGCCTCCTGGGCGCGACGCAGCGCCACCCGGTGGCGCTCCCGGGTAAGGGTGGGCTCCAGGTCGCCCAGCGCGATCCGCCCGCCGAAGACCCGCTCGGCCGCCGCGTGCCGCACGCCGTCCAGGCCCTGTCCGGTGATGACGGAGACCATGACGCCCTCGGTGGCCGGCTCGGGGTGGAGGTCGCTCTTGGTGCGGATGAGCAGCGTCGGCCGCTCGGCCAGGATGGCGCGCTCGTCGGGTCCCAGCGCCCGTCCGCCTTCCGAGCAGAGCAGGACCAGGTCGGCCGCGGCCAGGTAACGCCGGCTCATCGCGACGCCGAGCTGGTCCACCCGCTGGCTCGGCTCCCAGAGGCCGGCGGTATCGGCCAGCCGCACGGGCCAGCCCAGGAAGTCGGTCACCGCCTCGATGGTATCGCGCGTCGTGCCGGGAACCTCGGTGACCAGCGCGCGCTCGATGCCGAGCAGCGCGTTGAGCAGGGACGATTTGCCGGCGTTCGGCCGCCCGGCGAGCACCAGCAGCGCCCCCTGGCGCATCCGATCGGCGGAGGGAGCGGTGGCCAGGAGGAGACGGATCTGCTCCCGCACCGCCTCCAGCTCCCCGGCGATCCTCGCCGGTGGCACCGGGCCGTCGTCCTCGCCGGGGAAGTCGATCTCGTAGCTCAGCAGCGCCTGGGCGCCCGCCAGCGCCTCTCGCAGCTCCGCCAGCCGGAGGCTCAGCCCGCCTTCGAGCTGCCGCAAGGCGACCCGGGCCTGGGCCGGCGCCGTGGCGTCGATCAGGTCACCCACGGCCTCCGCCTGGACCAGATCGAGTTTTCCATTGAGAACGGCTCGGCGGGTGAATTCGCCCGGCGCCGCGGGCCGCGCGCCGGCCGCGTGGAGTGCGGCGAGGAGGCGCGCCGGCGCGAGCTGCCCGCCGTGACAGGATAGCTCCACCATGTCCTCCCCGGTGTAGCTCGCCGGAGCCGGGAACACGGTATAGAGCCCTTGATCGATCGGCTCTCCTTCGGACCCCACGAAGGTGCCCAGGGTGGCGTGGCGCGGACGGTCATCGCGGAAGCCGCGCACCACCCGAGCCGCGATGGCGAAGGCGCCGGTGCCGCTCAGCCGCACCAGCGCCAGGGCCGCGCGACCCGGCGGAGTGGCCAGGGCCGCGATGGGATCGGAGAGCAACTACCCCCGCTTGCGACGCCCTCCGGCCGCCGAGTCCGGCGGCCGGTCGGTCTTCACGTCGACGATGACCCGCGCGGTCCGCCGCTGCCGCTCCCGCGCCAGCATCCACTGCTGCGGAATGCTGGCGATGTTGCTGACGGTGTAGTACAGGTTGAGCCCGGAGGGGAAGAAGAGGAACATCCCGGTCATCATCACCGGCATGAGGTACAGCATCGTCTTCATCTGCGGATTGGGCTCCATCCCCACCTGTCCCACCTTGGTGAGGACGAACATCGAGATCCCCATCGCCAGCGGGATGATGTACAGCGGATCGGGACGGCTGAGGTCGGGGATCCACAGGAAGGCGGTGCCCCGGAGCTCGATCGCGTTCTGGAACACGAAGAAGAGCGCGAACAGGATCGGCATGGGCAGCAGCATGGGCCAGCAGCCGCCCAGGGGATTCACCCCGTGCTCCTTGTACAGCTTGAACATCTCCTGCTGCATCCGCTGCGGGTCTTCCTTGTGCCGCTCCTGAATGTCCTTCATGAGCGGCTGCACTTCCTGCATCCTCATGTTGGCCCGCATCGCCTTCTGGTTGAGGGGCCAGAGCAGCACCCGCACCAGCAGCCCGAAGACGATGAGCACCACACCGTAGCTCAAGAGCAGGTGCTCGTGCATCCAGACCAGCAGCCAGCGGACCGGCACGGCGAACAACCGGATCAGCGTGCGCAGACCGGGGTAGCCGTAGGGGTTCACGTCGTCGAAGTTGTGGCCTTGCCGGGCCAGCCGGTCGTACTGCAGCGGGCCCGCGTACACGGTGTAGCGGAAGTCACCGGCCGGTGAGACCGGAAGGCTGACCCGTATCCGGGCGGCGGTCGGCTTCTTTCCGGCCGGATCGGGCAGCGCCGTCGCGGTGGCGCCGCTGATCCCGCCCACGGTGTCCCCGGCGAGCAGTCCGGTCACGAAGTACTTCGACTTGAGCGCCGCCCACTGGAACGGCCCGCTCAGCGTGGCCGGCTCGGCCGGATCCAGCTTGGCCAAGTCGTTCCGATCCACGTCATTGCCACGGGTCACCAGGGCGAGGTCCCGGTGGTTCTCGTCGATGTTGGCCTCGGTATTGGCCAGCGTCGGGCCGAGTCCCACCAGGAGCTGGCCACCGTTGGGACCGACGCCGCTGAGCCGCCCGGCCACATCGACGCGGTAGTCGTCCGGGTGGAAGGTGTAGGTGAGCTCCACACCGACGCCGCCTCGCGTGGCCGAGAGGCGGAGGGGAGTCGGGCCCGACACGGCCAGTCGCGTCGCCGAGGCCGTGAAGGGGACCCGCTCGAAGGAGACCGTGTCCCGCCCGGCCACCAGGGTGAGGCCCAGCAGGTCGCCGCCCGGCGGGAGGATCTGCGCTTGCCGGCCCTTCTCCCCCGGCGCCATCGAGGCGTACCGCAGCAGCTCGGCCGAGACCAGCCGGGCGCCCAGGGTCGAGACTCCGTAGACGTAGAGCGGCGAGGTGACTGCGACCGTGTCCTCGGCGGCGGCCGAAGCCGTCGGCTCGGCCGGCGTGGGGGCGGCGGCCGGGCGCGCGCT
>DATCWW010000469.1:0-2504 GCA_036566145.1 Gemmatimonadales bacterium | reverse complement strand
GGAGCCGCGGCCGGACCGATTCCGCGTCGGCCGCCCGCGCCTAGGGATCGCGACAAGCTGCCCGACACGGGCGAGCCCAGGATCGTGCAGCAGGTCCGCGGGCAATTCGCGAGCTGGGCCGCGGTCTCGCTCGGCTGCATGGGCATCAACGTCGCGACGGGGATCGACCATCCCTGGTTTCTCTTCCCCACCTTCGGCATGGGGATCGGCCTGCTGCGCAACTACGCCCGGCTCTGGCAGGCGGGGTACAACTGGCGCGACGTGCTCAGCCGTCCCCCGGCGCCGGACGCGATGGAGACCAGGCTGGTCAAGGGCGGTGTGCGCCTGCCGCGGGAACTGCCGCGTCCCACGTACGAGGAGTTCGGCGCCCACCTCAAGGCGATCGAGCAGGTGCGTGACGACCGCATGGCGATTCAGAAGCTGATGGACAAACTCCCCCCGGCCGAGCGGAAGATGTTGCCCGAGGTGCAGCAGACCGCCGACTCGCTCTACGAGCGCGCGGTGGACCTGGCCCGCACCCTGCACGCCATGGACAGCAACCTCGACACCGAGGGACTGGGATCGATCGACGAGCGGATCGCCGCCCTCGGCAGGGAGCCCGACGATCCCGAGCGGGCCCGGCGCCTGTCGCTGCTCCAACGTCAGCGGCAGACCATTCTCGATCTCCGGGGCCGCAAGACCCAGGTAGGGAGCCACCTCGAGTCCTGCGTGCTCGCGATGCAGAACGTGCGTTTCGACCTGCTCAGGCTTCGTTCCGCGGGAGTCGCCGCGGTCCTGGGCGACCTCACCCAGGCCACCCAACAGGCCAAGGCCCTCTCTCGCGACGTGGACAACGCGATCGCGGCCGCGGGAGAGATCCGCGAGGCGATGAAGTAGCGGCACGCATGCGGATCCTGCTGGCCATCCTCACCCTGGCTCTCGGCACTCCCGCCGCGGCCCAGACCCCCGACGATCCCCGCGCCATCGTGCTCGCCGCGGAGCGCGCCGTCTCCGACGACAGCGCCGACGTCGCCTCGGCGCGCTGGCGCGCCGCGCTCGCCCGCGACTCTTCGGATCGGACCGCCCTGCTCGGGCTCGCGACTCTGGCGCGGATGACCTACGACTTTCCCGCCGCCGAGCGCCTGCTGGGACGCCTGCTCGCCCGGAGGCCCGCCACTCCCGATCGCTGGGAGGTCCAGGCCCGCCTCGGCCTCTACCGGGTGGCCTTCGCGCAGGGAGACGACGGCCGCGCTCGCGGGTTCCTCGACAGCGCCGTGGCGGACGCCCGCCGGATCGGCGACCGGGGTGGCGAGGCCGATGCGATGATGGGGTTCACCAGCGTGCGCGGGCCCGCCGCCGGCACGCTGCTCGCCGCGCTGGACACGCTGGACGCGCTGCTGCCGCCCGGCGACGGGCGGGACCGCGCCGAATCGCTCTGCCGCCGCGGCCTCTATACCGGGATCGGTGGAGACACTGCGGCGATCGCCGTCATCCGCCGCGGCATGGAGATGGCCGAGCGGGTGGGCGAGCGCCGCCTCACGGGGCACTGCCTCGAAGCCTACGGGCTGATCCACAGCGTGCAGGGCCACGCCGATTCGGTGTTGCCCATCTACCAGCGGGCCGAGGTACTGCTGCGAGCCACCCACGATCACGCGTCGCTGGCGCGGCTGGAGAGCCGCCGCAGCGATGAGTTCCAGGCCCGCGGCTGGCTGGGCGAGGCCAAGCTGGCGCTGAGCCGGGTGCGCGCCGAGGCGGAGATCTCCCACAACCGGCAGCGGCTGAGCTACGCCTATGCCGGCCTGGGCATGCTCGCCCTCCGGGTCAGCGACTTCCCCACCGCTGCCCGTCGCTACGAGCAGGCCGCGGCGCTCTACGACTCCCTTGGCCAGGGCGAAGGCGCCATGATCTCCCGGCAGAACCGGGCCGAGGTGATGGAGGCGACGGGAGACCTGCTCGGCGCGCGCGATGCCTTCCACGGCGCGCTGGCCGAGGCCGAGGGGGGAGAGTTCTTCGAGGACGCGGTGATCATGCGGCAGCACCTGGCCCGGATCGCGATCCGCCTCCGCGAGTGGAACGACGCCGAGCGCCAGCTGGCCGTCGCCGACTCGGCCGCCCATGCCCGGGGGCTGGAGCAGATGCGCGGGTCGCTGGTGTACGACCGGGCGCGGCTCGCCATCGGGCAGGGGCGGCTCCCCAAAGCCGCGGACCTGCTCGAGCGGCTGCTCGGGGATCTGGCTCCCGACGATCAGCTCCCCCGCTACACGGCGAGGCTCCGCCTGGCGGAGGTGCGTGCGCGCCAGGGCAACCTGGATCGCGCCCAGGCCGAGCTCACCCGGGCGAGCCGGGAGCTGGAAGCTTGGCGCGCCGGCCTGCGCGACGCCGAGCTGCGCCAGTACGCTTTTGCCGCGACGACATTGGGCGAGACCGATCCGCAGGCGCCGGTCGCGACCGTGCTGGCCGCCCTGGCACGCGGAGGCCGGGTGGACCCCGCCTTCGCGCTGGCGGAGCAGCGGCGCGCGCGCGCC
>DATCWW010000455.1:0-2755 GCA_036566145.1 Gemmatimonadales bacterium | reverse complement strand
CGCGCGCGGCCTGCGCTGCGACGCGCGCGGGGACGTGCTGCGACTGGGCCCGGCCCCCTATCTCGCCTCGCAGCAGCTGCACGATGCCATGAGGATCCTGGGCGAGGTCGCGAGCGCGTCGAGCCACGGGTCGCCCTGAGCGCGGTTGACGCGGCTGCTCCCGCCCCTCAAGTTGAGCGCCGAGGCACCCAGCCAGGGAGGTTCACTATGCACCGCATGTTCCGATCGCTCACCGTCGCCGCCGTCGCCTCGATCGTCACCCTCCAGGTCGCCGCCGGCCAGGCCCAGCCCCCGGCCAAGCCGGGCCCGGAGCAGGCGCGGCTCGCGTATTTCGTCGGCAAGTGGAAGGCCGAAGGGGAGGTCAAGCCCGGCCCGATGGGGCCCGGCGGGAAGATCACGACCACCGACGACTGCCAGTGGTTCGAGGGGAAGTTCAGCGTGATCTGCCGCACCGAGGGCACCACGCCGAACGGGCCGACGCGGAGCATCGGCATCCTCGGCTACAGCAGCGAGGAGAAGGTCTACACCTATTACGGCGTGGACAACTCGGGCATGACGATGAGCAGCGTGTCCAAGGGCACGATCCAGGGCGACACCTGGACCTACACCGACGAGAGTACGATGGGCGGGCAGAAGGTGAAGAGCCGGGTGACGATCAAGGAGGTCCCGCCCAAGAGCTACACCTTCCGGATGGAGTTCCAGGGGCCGGACGGCAAGTGGGTGCCGGCAATGGAGAGTACCAACACCAAGGTGCAGTGACCCCTCGGGGCGTCCGTCGTCGCCGACGGACGCCCCCCCTCTCCCGACCGTTCCGGAACGACCGACCGTGCCCCAGGTCCAACTCGGCGCCATCGACTACGCCATCCTGATCGTCTACTTCGCCTTCGTGCTCGGGATCGGCTGGTTCCTCCGCCGCTCGGTCCGCAGCAGCGAAGATTTCTTCCTCTCGGGACGCGCCATCCCGGCCTGGATCGCCGGGCTGGCCTTTCTCTCGGCCAACCTGGGCGCCCAGGAGGTCATCGGGATGGCCGCCTCGGGCGCCAAGTACGGCATCCTGACCAGCCACTTCTACTGGGTGGGCGCCATTCCGGCGATGGTGTTCGTCGGGGTCTTCATGATGCCGTTCTACTACGGCTCCCGCGCCCGCTCGGTCCCCGAGTACCTCCGCCTCCGCTTCGACGAGAAGACCCGCGGGCTCAACGCCATCACCTTCGCGCTGATGACGGTTCTCTCGTCCGGCATCTCGATGTACGCCCTCGCGAAGCTGCTCGAGCTGGTGCTCGGGTGGAGCTTCCACTTCAGCGTGGTGGTCTCCGCCATCATCGTGCTGGCCTACATCTTCCTCGGCGGTCTCACCTCGGCGATCTACAACGAGGTGCTGCAGTTCTTCCTCATCGTGCTCGGCTTCCTGCCCCTCGTGCTTATCGGGCTCAAGGATGTGGGCGGCTGGAGCGGCCTGACGGCGGCGCTCGCGCCGGTCGCGACCGACGCCGGCTACCCGGCCGGCGCCTGGACCCACTCCTGGCGCTACCTCGGCTCGGCCGGCTCGAACCCGATGGGCGTCGAATGGTTCGGGATGGTGATGGGGCTCGGGTTCGTGCTCTCCTTCGGCTACTGGTGCACCGACTTCCTGGTGGTGCAGCGGGCCATGGCGGCCGAGTCGATGAGCGCGGCCCGGCGGACGCCCCTGCTCGCCGCGGTGCCCAAGATGCTCTTCCCCGCCCTCGTCATCCTCCCGGGGATGATCGCCATCGCGCTGCACCACGGACGCGGAGGGCTCCTCCCCGTCGGCGCCGACGGCACGCCGAACTACAACCTCGCGGTGCCGACGCTGCTCGCCCACTATCTGCCGCCCGGGCTGCTGGGGCTCGGGCTCACCGCGCTGATGGCCTCGTTCATGTCGGGGATGGCGGGGAACGTGACGGCGTTCAACGCGGTATGGACCTACGACATCTACCAGTCCTACATCCGGCCCGGCCAGCCCGACCGGCACTACCTCCGCATGGGCCACGCGGCCACGGTGTTCGGGATTCTGGCCAGCGTCGCGGCGGCGTACGCGACCACGCGGTTCAACAACATCATGGACATGCTCCAGCTGGTGTTCGCGTTCGTGAACGCGCCGCTGTTCGCGACCTTCCTGCTGGGCATGTTCTGGCGCCGGGCAACCGGACACGGCGCCTTCTTCGGGCTCCTGGCCGGGACCGCCGCGGCCGCGCTGCATCACGGGCTCACCCTCCCGCACGGCTCGCCGCCGGGGCTCAAGGGCGGATTTCTGGGCGCGGTGCTCAACACCTATCCGAGCGAGATGGCGCAGAACTTCTGGACCGCCATCGTCGCCTGGACTACCTGCTTCGTGGCCACGGTCGTCATCTCCCTCCTCACCGAGCGCCGGAAGTCGGACGCCGAGCTGACGGGACTGGTGTACGCGTTGACGCCCAGGGTCCGGGACGACGACCAGGCGTGGTACCGCCGGCCCGCCCCGCTCGGCGCCGTCGTGCTCGGGCTGACGCTGGTGCTCAACCTCGTATTCTGGTGAGATCGCGATGATCTTCGACCTGCGGCTGCCGATCGGGCTGATGTTCACCATCGTGGGCATCCTGCTCACCGGGTTCGGGCTGGTGTCCGACGAGGCGATCTACGCGCGATCGCTCGGCGTCAACGTGAACCTCTGGTGGGGGCTGGTGCTGGTGGTATTCGGCCTGGTGATGCTGGGGCTGGCGATGCGGGGGCGGCGACCGGGCGCGTAGTCCTCGTC
>DATCWW010000445.1:0-2597 GCA_036566145.1 Gemmatimonadales bacterium | reverse complement strand
CCGGCTCGCCGGCCAGCTCGAGGTGCACGTCCGCCGTATTCACCATGGTCAGACTACGCTGCCGCTGCGAAAGCCACGGTGGCCGCCGCGCCGGAAGCGGCCGGTCGAGCCCTCGGCGGCGCGTTCGAGCGGCGTGATCATCCGCTTGATCCGATCGAGCAGCTTTTCCGAGGTGAGCTGCTCGCGGGCGCGGTCGACCAGCAGCGGAAAAGCGAGCGGTGTGGGGCGTTCCACCTCGACGACCGTCGTCCGCCCGCCGGCAATCCGGTCCAGCGCGCGTCCCAGCCGGCTCTGCTCCAGCTGGCGCTCGAGCACTTCCCGGTGCGCCTGGGTCACCAGCAGGTTGTCGGGGTCGTACCGGGTGAACACGTCGTAGAGCAGCTCGCTCGAAGCCTGAAGCTGCTTCACCGAGCGCGGCACTCCCGGAAAGCCGGTGAAGATCAGGCCGGCCACCCGGGCGATCTCCCGGAACTGGCGCCGCGCCAGCTCGGCCGCGTTGAGGCTCGCGGGAATGTCGTGCAGCAGATGCGACGGCGAGAGCAGTCCTGCCTCGAGGGCCGCCTCGAGCGGCGCGCGGTCGGCGCTCAGCAGCTCCAGGCCGTAATCGTTCGCCGCGAGGGTGAATGAGATCGGACCGAGCTGGGCCAGCCGATAGGCGAAGAGGGCGGCCAGCCCTTCGTGCACCAGGCGGCCTTCGATCGGGTAGAAGAAGAGATGATGGCCCTCGCTGGTCTCGACCCGCTCGATGAGCAGCTCGTCGGCAGCCGGGAGCCGGGACCACCGGCCCTGCAGCTCCAGGATCGGACGCACCGCGGCCATCTCCGGACCGAGGAAGACGCCCTGGCGGGCCTCGTCGAGCTTGATCCGGATCCAGGCGGCCAGCTGGGGCGAGATCGGCATCCGCGCCCCCGACCAGTGCGGCACGTTGGAGCTCTTGCTGGTCGTCTTCCGGACGTACGCCACCATGCCGCGCACCCGGACGAACTCGAGGGTGCGGCCGGCGAAGGTGAACACATCGCCGGGCCGGAGCCGGGCGACGAAGTTCTCCTCTACGGTGCCCAGCGTCCGCCCGCGGAGATACTGCACCTTCATCGCCGACTCGCTCACGATGGTGCCGATGGAGAGACGGTGCCGGAGCGCCACCATCCGGCTGGTCACCCGGTAGAGGCCATCCTGCTCCACCACCCGGCTGTATTCGGGGTACGCCTGGAGCGCGCTGCCGCCCCGGGTGACGAAGTCGAGCACCCAGCGCCATTCGGGGTCGGTGAGCTCGCGATAGGCCCAGGTCGTCCGCACCTCTCGAAGGAGCTCCTCGGAGCGGAACCCGCCGCCCAGCGCCACGGTGACCGCGTGCTGGGCCAGGACATCGAGCGGGCGCTCGACCGGGCGGCGAGCCTCGATCTCCCGGGCCTCCAACGCTCCACGGGCCGCCGCCACGTCCACCAGCTCGAGCGCGTTAGTGGGAACGCAGGTGAGCCGGCTGACGGCCCCCGGGCGGTGACCGCTGCGGCCCGCCCGCTGCACCAGCCGGCCCACGCTCTTGGGGCTTCCCACCTGGAGCACCCGATCCACCGGCGTGAAATCCACGCCCAGGTCGAGCGTGGAGGTACAGACGACGCAGCGGAGCTTGCCCTCGCGCAGCCCGTCTTCGACCCACTCCCGGCTGGCGCGATCCATCGAGCCGTGGTGCAGCGCCATGATGCCGGCCCAGTCGGGGCGCGCGGCGAGCAGCGCCTGGTACCAGATCTCCGCGGTGGCGCGGGTGTTGGTGAACACCAGGGCGGTCTCGCCCTCCTCGATCGCCTGAATCACCTCGGGCAGCAGGCGAAGGCCGATCTGACCGGACCAGGGGAAGCGCTCCATCGTCGCGGGGATCAGCGCGTCCACCTGGAGCGCCTTGGGGACGAGCCCCTGCACGATCCGCCCGGGGCGAGGCGTGCCGTCGGCCTGCACGCCGAGCAGCGCGTCGCGGGCGGTGTCGAGATTGCCGAGAGTGGCCGAGAGCCCGAACGTCCGGACCTCCGGCCGGAACCGCCGGAGCCGCGCCAGTGCGAGCTCGGTCTGCACGCCGCGCTTCGAGGCCATCAGCTCGTGCCACTCGTCCACCACAATCAGCTGGAGGTGGTCGAAGAGGGTCGCGGCGTCGCCCCGGGTGAGCAGCAGCGTGAGACTCTCCGGCGTGGTCACGAGCACGCTGGGGAGGCGCTCGCGCTGGCGGGCGCGGATGCGGGCCGGCGTATCGCCGGTGCGCGACTCCACGGTCCAGGGGAGCCCGAGATCCTCGACCGGCGCGCGGATGGCGGCCTCGGTGTCGCCCGCGAGCGCGCGCAGCGGCGTGACCCAGAGCAGGGTGAGCGGCGCGCCCGGCCGGCGCGCGGGACCGCCGGTGGGATAATCCCCCAGCCAGGCCAGGATCGGCCCCATGAGCGCCGCGTAGGTCTTGCCGGTGCCGGTGGCGGCGTGAATCAGGCCGCTCTCACCCGCCAGGTATGCGCCCCACACTTCCTCCTGGAACGGGAACGGCGTCCACCCGTGGGCCGCGAACCATTCACGCACACAGTCGAGCGGCTCGCGATCGGCGCAGGGAGCCACGCGGG
>DATCWW010000444.1:0-4118 GCA_036566145.1 Gemmatimonadales bacterium | reverse complement strand
CCGAGTACCCGCTGCGCCAGCGGGCCAAGCCGGGGATCACCGGCCTGGCCCAGATCAACCACCACTACGACCGCTCGCTGGACGACGTGCGCACCAAGGTGAGCTTCGATCTGGAGTACATCCGCCGCCAGAGCCTGCGGGAGGACCTGCGCATCATGCTCAAGACCCTCCCCGTCGTCCTCTTCCGCCGCGGCGGCTGGTAGCCCGGACGGACAAAAACTGGGGGCCGCGCTTCGCCGCGGCCCCCAGTTTGGCATCAATCCCGATGGTTCAGCCGACCCGACAACTCTTGGCGGCGCGATTCTGTGCCTTGGAGCGCAAATACTTCATTGCGTCGGTCATGCCGCTGCGCGAGAGATAATCCGTATCATAGGTGTAGCTCACGAAGGCGCAAGGATAACTGCTGTTCAGCATCGCGCTTCCCCAGTTCTTCACCTGGCTGACGCTCATCGGCGACCCGCCCTTGCCGGGGCCGATCAACGGCGGCGCCCCCCCAAGCAAGTTGAGCCCCACGACCAGGCCGAGGCCCATGCGCTGGGCATCCGCGACGCTCTGCTTGAGGTAGTCATTGGGGTCGAGGGTCCCGCGCGGATTGTAGAACTGCGCCCACGCGGCATCGAGGTACTGGTACGTGCCGCTCCACTGGATCCGGTAGGGCTCGGCCCGGACGACGGTGAGCAGGCTGGGCCAGATCTGCTTGCTGTACTTGGCCATCGCGTCGAGGGTCGACCCTGGGATAGGCTTCCCCCCCCAGTTCGTCGGGTCGTACGGCTCGTCGATCAGGTAATGCGCGATGACGGTTCCGTCTTTCACGTACGACGCGAAATTGGTGTTTCGATACCGGTCCACCCGAGCCTTCCACTTGCTCAGGCTGAAGGTGCCGTCGGCATTCTTATAGTAATACTGGTTTCCGGCCATCATCAGAAAGATCCGGCCACCCTTCGACTTGATGCTCGCGAGATTGCTGAGCAGGCCGTCAGGCTGGATCGGCCGCACGGCGCCGTTGTAAACGCTTCCAAATGCCGAGTTGGGCTGAGCACCCATGCCGATCGGGATTCCGCCGGCAAAGGAGACCGAGGCGAGCGGCGGAGCCGCCACGATCGAGGTGTCGTCGGCTGTGGTCGCAACTGAATCGGCGGGCGGACGATCTGCAACTTCGGGGATCGTGCTGGACTGCGGTTCCGTGCTATCACAGGCCGCCAGGGCGACGCTCGTGAGGACGAGGAGCGGGGCTCGAAACCGGGCAATCCGGCGGGAGAGCTTGAAGCTGTAGGGCATGCGCGGGCTTTTCCTCTCTCCGGAACTACTGGAATGGGAGTGACACACCGGTTGCGGCAGGCGAGGGGCCATCGCTCGGCACGGCCAAAGCGGCGGCTCTTCGTGTGAGTCCTGACGCGCGGACGAGGCAGGAGGTCTGCCTGGCCCTATAGTTGTGTTTTGTGAGGTACGGGTCCGCTGAGACTACGGAAGTAGTCGTGCAGAGCGCGAAGGAATGAGCACCGACCTGGTGTCATCTCGTTGTCGTGATTGCTCGCGCCGGCGTACAGGATGGTGACCTCGGTCACATTTGTCAAGGCCTGAATTGCCCAGCGTGTGCCAAATCATTGCCATCGTTGATATTCCAACGGGCCAGCGACCGAGTCCATGACATCGGCGAGCCGCTGCGTCGGCCGCGAAAGCCCGTGGAACAGCGGTTGCACGCGGCCCCAGCAGGCTGCGAGATTACCCGGCGCCACCCGGCCCCACCGTGGGCTTCATCTCCGACGTTCAGGAACCACGCATGCCAAGCATTCTGAGACGGTTCATCGACTGGAATCGTCGTGTGTCCCGGTGGGAACGATCGATCGCCACCCGGCTGGTCCCCGAGAGTGGCCCCGACGGCCCGGTAGACTTCCGGGACAACGTCCTGCCGGGGCTGTTGGCGCCCGGGATCCGGATCCTGGACGTCGGGGGCGGCAAATACCCGGCGATCTCACCCGCGACCAAGCGGGAGCTGGGCCTTCACGTCGTCGGCCTCGACATCTCGGCCGAGGAGCTGGCGCACGTCGCACCGGGCGCCTACGACTCGGTGATCGTCGGCGACGTGAGCCGGGTGCACATCCCCGGGCAATTCGATCTGGTGTTCTCCCGGACGCTACTGGAACACGTGGCCGACACGCCCGCGGCGATCGGCAACCTGGCTCGAGCCCTCAGGCCCAACGGGCTCATGGCCCACGTGGTGCCGTGCGGCAACGCACCGTTCGCCGTTCTGAACCGCACACTGGGCAACAAGCTCGCGCGAGTGGTTCTCTTCGCGGTGTTCCCCGAGAAGCGGAAGAACAGCGGATTCCAGGCCTACTACCGCGATTGTACCCCGTCCCGCCTGTCGCGCCTCTGTCGGGATAACGGCCTCGAGGTGGTCCGCCTCACGCCCTACTACAACTCGGACTACACCTCGTTCTTCGTGCCGATCTACACGGTCGAGATGCTGCGGCAGGTGACGATGTGCGGCCTGGGACTGCGGGACTTCTGCGAGGGTTTCACCATCGTGGCGCGGGCGCCGGCGGTCGGCCGAGCCGGAGCGACTGAGGCCGGGGACGAGGCGGGCGCACTGGCGAACCGGAGCGGCTCATGACCGGCTCGCGTCAGCCGGGCACCGGCGCAGCCGACTACACGCGGGAGGCGGCGGACCCGAGCGCAGCGGACAGCGCGGTGGAGCGCCGCGCCTTGCTCCTCCTGCTGGGACTCACGCTGCTGGGCCTGATACTGCGCTTCTGGCACCTCGGCGAGTGGAATTTCCAGGCGACCGAGATGTTCACCTACCGGGATTCGCAGCGGCCGCAGTTCGCCAATGCCCGGCCGCTGGGCTACCTGCTCAACTATTTCCTGGTCCGGCCATTCCATCCGCTGGACGAGCTGGGTCTCCGCCTGATCCCCGCCCTGGCGGGCACGCTCGCCATTCCGGCGATGTATTTCTTCGGCCGGCGGCTGGTCGGCTCGCGTGCGGCGCTGTTCGCCGCGCTGCTGGTGACCCTGAATCCGACCCAGATCCTGTACTCCCAGCTGGCCCGCTACTGGTCGCTGGTCTTCCTCTTCACCATCATCGCGCCGATCGCCGTCTATCTGGGGGTGCGGGAGCGGAGCGTCCGCCTGTTCGCCCTGGGGGTCGTCACCACGATACTGGCCGGCCTCTCCCATCCGGCGGGAGCGGTCGTCCTGGGTGGTCCCGCGCTCCTCCTGCTGTCCGGCGTCACCCGCGAGCAGCTCAGGCGGTGGTGGGCGCGCACGTCGGTCAAGATCGCGGCCGCGGTCGTCGCGGCGCTGGTCGCCCTGGCGCTGTACCGCTTCATCCCCCTGCTCCGCGGCTGGATCAGGATGCACGACCGGATGCCGGGCTACGGCCAGTTCCTGCTGCGGCCGCAGGCCCCGCCGGGGGTGAAGCAGGTGATGCGGCTCCTGGGCCTGATCGACAGCCTCACCGTCCCGGTCATGCTCGCGGCGCTGGTGGGTGTCTACCTGCTCTGGCGGGGCAGCCGGGAGCAGCGGCACGTGGCGCTCTTCCTCTTCAGCGCGGCGGCGTTTCACCTCGCCTTTCTGCTCCTGATCTCGCTCCGGACCTCCGTATCGCTCTACTACCTCCTGCCGGCTGCGCCTGCATTCTTCATCGCCGCCGGCGTGTTCCTCGATCGGCTCTGCCGGGTGGACTGGCAGACGCGCCCCACCTGGCTGGTGCCGGCGACGGTAACTCTCATGGTGCTGACGGCCGGGTTACCCACCATGATCTCGGATTACCGGGACGGGCGCAGATTCGATTTCCGAGGCGCGGCGCGGTGGCTGACGGAGGAGATGAAGCCGGGGGACGTGGTCTTCTCGGACCAGCCCATGGTGCTGCAGCACTATCTGCCGGAGACCGAGGTGCTGCACCTGCAGCAGAACGTGACCCCGCTCGCCGATTCGCTCCGGAGCCTCGAAGGCGGCGGCCGGTCGAGCCTCTGGCTGGTGGCGCCGGCGGCGTCGCACGCCTTCCGGGCCACCCTCAAGGAGGGCGGCTTGCGCCACTGGATGTACACCAGGTGCCAGCTCCAGAACACGATCGGTCGCGGGCGGGTGGATCTGCGCCAGCAATACCTGCAGATCTA
>DATCWW010000432.1:0-6710 GCA_036566145.1 Gemmatimonadales bacterium | reverse complement strand
CCGTAACTCCAGCCACCCACCCCGAGACGGTCGGGGTCCGCGATGCCCTGCCGTACCGCCCAGTCCACCGCCGCGAGCACGTCCTCCCCGTCCTTCTGCCCCCAGGCTGCCCAGATCGCGGTGGCGAACTTTTCGCCACGCCCGGAGCTGCCCCGCGGGTTCACGCCGAGGACCACGTAGCCCGCCGCGGCCAGGACCTGCCAGTCCAGGTTGGCGAAATCGTGGTAGAACTGCCAGACCGGACCGCCGTGGATCCGGAGGACGGTGGGGTAGCGCCGCCCCTCCTGGTAATCCGGCGGCTTGACCATGAACCCGTGGATCTCGGTGCCGTCCTTGCTGCGCACCGAGATCTCTTCCACCGGCGCCAGACGGACCGACGCGACCCAGGCGTCGTTCTGCCGGCTCAGCCGGCGGAGATCGCCTTTATCCACCGCGTAGACTTCGTCCGGCTGCGCGGCGGTGCTCGCGACCACGGCCAGGCGTCCGTCACGTCCGAGGGTCAGATCGGTCACCGCGCGGGACCCGCTCACCAGCGGCTCGACCCCGCCGCCGCCGACCGGCACCCGGGCCAGGTGGTAGACCCGATCTCCCTCCAGCAGGAAGAGCACCGACTTCCCGTCCGCGCTGAACGTGGGGGAAAGGACGTTGCGATCCGTTCCGCCCGTGAGCACCCGGGCGGGCCCGCCGTCCACCGGCACCACGGCCACCTTCTGCACACCGTAGTAGATCAGCTCCGGTCGCCCGCCCTGCACGTAGGCGAGCAGCTTGCCGTCGGGACTCCACGAGGGGACGCGGCTGCCCCACTCCGGGTCCAGGTCGGCGCCTTCGAAGGTGGTGATCTGGCGGGGCTCGGCCCCGGCCTTGGCGTCTACGACGTAGATGTCCCAGTTGTCGGTGCGGTCGAACTCGGGCCGCCGCCGGCTCACGAACGCGATCCGGCGTCCGTCGGGGGACCACGACGGCGCCGCCTCGTCGTAGGGCCCCGGCGTCACCGCCACGGCGCGCCGGGTCGCCAGGTCGAAGAGGTACAGATGATCCCGCTCGGCGCCCAGAAAGCCCTCGCCGTCGTACTTGAAGGCGAAGCGGTCCACCACGATCGGTTTCGGCCGGTGCTGGGTCGAATCGCCTTCGATCGGCAGCGAGTCGGCCGGCGGATCCGAGGCGATGAGCGCGAGCCGGTGGCCGTCCGGCGCCCAGGCGTACTCCGAGATCCCGCCCGGGAGACTGGTGACCCGCTCCGCCTCGCCCCCGGCGCGGTCGAGCAGCCAGAGCTGGTCGGCCTCGTGGGGATCCTGGCGGGCGGAGAGAAAAGCGAGGTAGCGTCCGTCGGGGCTCCAGCGAGGGGCGTGCTCCTGGTCCGGACTGCCGGTCACCCGCACCGAACGGGCGCCATCCCAGCTCGTCATCCAGATGTCCTTGTCCACCCGGTCCCGCGTCGTATCGGCGGTGCTGACCGTGTACGCCACCCAGCCTCCGTCAGGGGAGAGCTGCGGATCGGACACCTCCCGGAGCCGGAGCAGGTCACGGGACTCGACCGGGCGCTGCGCGCTCGCTAACCCGGTGGCTCCGATTATCAATCCGATGCCAAGAACGATCTGTCGTCTCATCCAGAGCTCCTGCGGCGTTTTGGACACGAAGGACACGAAGGGGTTCACGAACTTCGTGTCCTTCGTGGTGTCTTATGGCCGAGCCTACGGCCCCTTGTAGACGACCCCGCCCTTCATCACGAACCCCACCGACTCCAGTTTCTTGAGATCCGCCATCGCGTCTCCGTCCACTGCGATGAGGTCCGCATACTTGCCCGGGGCGATCGAGCCTACCCGATCCTCCCAGCGCATGAGCCGGGCCGCCGAGATGGTGGCGCTCTGAATCGCCTGCATCGGGCTCATGCCGTAGCGTACCATGTAGGGCAGCTGGCGGGCATTGAGCCCGTGGGGGTAGACGCCGCTGTCGGTCCCGTAGGCGATCTTCACCCCGGCCGCCACCGCCTTGCGGAACCCGGCCCGCTGGGCCTCGGTGGTCTCGTCGTTCTTCCGAAGGAACTCCTCCGGCCAGTGCTGCTCCCGCCCGGCGGTGGCGATGTAGTCCCCGTTGTAGATGTCGGCCACCAGCCAGGTCCCGTGCGCCTTCATCAGCGCGATGGCCTCGTCGTCCATCAGCGAGCCGTGCTCGATCGAGCGGACCCCGGCCCGCACCGCGCGCTTGATCCCCTCGGCGCCGTGCGCGTGCGCCGCGACGTCGGTGCCGTACTCCGCCGCCATCTGGACCGCCGCCCGGATCTCGTCCTCGGTGAATTCCGAGACACCCGGCTTGGTCCCCCGGGTGAGCACCGCCCCCGTCGCGATCACCTTGATGAAGTCGGCGCCGCCGTTCAGGAGCGCGCGGACCCGCTCCCGGACCTCGTCCACCGAGTTGGCGACCCCGAAGCGGAATTCGGCGGGCAGGGTGACGTCCGGGGCGGCACCCACCAATTCGCCCCCGCCGCTCGTGACCGTGACGTAAGCGCCGGCCACCTTCATCCGGGGACCGATCACCGTCCCGTCATCGATCGCGTCGCGCAGCGCGGCATCCACGAAGGCGCGGTAGGTCCCCACGTCCCGGACCGTGGTGAAGCCGGCCAGGAGCGTCGCCCGGGCGTTCCTGACCCCGGAAAAGGCCTCCTGGGCGGCGCTGCGCTCGAGGGGCAGGAGGACGTCGGTGAGACCGACCTCGCCGATGAGATGGGTGTGGCAGTCGATCAGGCCGGGGAAGACCGTGGCGCGGGAGAGGTCGATCACCCGGGCGCCCGACGGGGGCCGGCTGGTGCCGGGCAGGATGGCCTCGATCCGCTCGCCCCGGATCACGATGAGCTGATCCCGCCGGACCTCGCCCCGGTCCACGTCCACCAACCGGCCGGCTCGCACCGCAACCACCTCCTGCGCGGCGACCGGCGCGGCGCCCGCGACGGCCGCCCCGATCACCAGCTCCAGCAGCCGCCTGCCCCTCATCGTGCCGGCTCCCTGTGTGTTTGTGGCGCCTGAATATACCGCGCCCCGGACGGCCAGGAGCGGCCCTCCGGGGCGGGACGGGCCGGAGACCGGCCCCGAGCCCTGTCGAGCGCCCTACTTGCCCGAATCCCGCTCCTCGGGCGTCTTCACGTCCACCTTCGGCATGTTCACTTCTTTCTTCTCCGTCTTCACGTCCACGTCGGGCACGCTGATGGTGTCCTTGACCGTGCCGGTCTCGACGCTCGGCGTGTTGACCGTGTCGGTTTGCGTGCCTACGACCGGCTTCTCGACCTGATATTCGCCTTCGCCGGTCTTCTTGCAGGCGCTCGTGGCCGCGAGGACCGCGACCGCGGCGACCAGGGAAATCTTGCGCACTAGGCCTCCTGGATCAGAGTAATTCCCGCACAGTGATCGAGCGTTGCAACAGCCCAAGATGACCTACAGGGGCACGACGCTCCGTGCTGACGGTCACGCGAACCGGGGCCGGGGGGGCAGATTTCCCCCACTGCGATGTGTAGGATGTTTACAATTAATGCTCAATCATCTTTGAAATCAATTACTTATGAAATCTGAAATTTGACACATTGCCCACAATCCGTTGGGCGGCATCTGCGCATGCTCGCACCCCGGCCTCAACCTTCCATCAACAGGCGCCCACCCGGAAAGCCGAAGGGGGCGCCCGACCATGGTCGAGCGCCCCCCTTCGCCCTTCGCCCGTCGCTAGCTCAATCCTGGACCAGGATCAGATACTTGCTCGCCGCCCAGAACTCCTCCGGCTGGGCGATCTCCACGGTCCCGGTCACCTTGCCTTCCTTGTCGACGCCGGCTCCGAGGAAGGTCGGGCTCTGCCGCGAGACGATCTTGTACTTCTTGTCGGTCCGCGGCAACGGGATGCTCTTCTGCTGGGTCTTGTCGATCGCGGTGAAGAGGTCGGGGGTCAGGTTGCGCGCCGGCTCCAGCCGGCTGCCGCCGAACACCAGGAACTTGCTGCCTTCCTTGGTGACGATCCCCTTCTTCATCAGCTCGTCCTTGGTGCCGACCGCGTAGTAGACCGTGTTCTTGTAGGCGGTCAGGTTGCCCACGGTGTCGGTGAGGGCGGCCTTGTCGCTCTCGAGCTGGCCCTTCTCGGTGGTGAGCGTATCCACCCGGCCCGCCAGCGTGGCGATCTGGGTGTCCTTCTCGGCCAGCGCCGCCTCGTACTCGGTCTTCTGCTGCTCGGCGGTGGTGCGGAGGTCCTCGAGACTCTTCTTGTAGGTCTCGATCTGGGCCAGGAGCCTGGCGTTACGCTGCCGCGACTGCTTGGCGCGCGTCTCGGTCTCCGCCAGCTTCGCCTCGCTCTCGTTCAGCTTGGCGATGACCGTCTTTACCCGCTCGAGAGCCGCGACCCGCTCCTCACGGTCCTTCTTGGCGCCCGGAACGCCCGGATCGGTGCTGGCCGGCTTGGTCGCGACGGTCTTGGCCTTGGCCAGCTCGCTGTTGACATCGCTGACGAACTGCGTGGTTTCCAGAACCTCGGTGAGAAGACTGTCCTTCTGCGCCTCGGCGGCCTTCGCCTCGGCCAACGCCTTCTTCAACTCGGCTTGGTTGCAACCGGTCGTCGCCACGACGGCGAGCGCGATCAGCCAAGCATACCTCATGCGAACCTCCCCAGCTGCTTGTGTTGGGTCACCTGCACGGGCACCTGCGCGCGTGATCACCCCACCACACCAGGCCTCATGCCTCGAGCGGTGGTGCCGGTCAGGGGGGCCGAAGCCCAATTACGGGTACGAGATCAGCGAACGAGTCTCAAGCATAACAAGAGGGGCAGCGTGGCCGCTACCCCTCGGGGAAGGCTCTGGAGAGGAATCCCGGTGTTCTACCGCAACGCGCCGGCTCCATGCCCGCGGCAGGTGTCGCCGTGCCCCCCGCCCATCATGATGATGGCTCGGCCCGCCCGCGACGGCATCTCGTCGTCTGCCCGCCCCGAGCCGGTGGACGGCCCGCTGCTGACCGGAACGATCGTGACCGTCTTGCCCGGCGCCAGCGCGTGGGGGTCGACGGCCTCGTCGACGATCGGCGGAGCAGCCGCCTGGGCGGGGGCGGGGGCGACCGTCGGAACGGCTACCGGCTCGGCATTCGGGGCCGCCTCAGGGGAGCCGGGGTCCCGGGCCGGTGCCAGCGCCTGATCGGGTGACCGCCGGGGACGATGGATCATCGGCCGCTCCGGACGAGGACGGGGCGCCTCCAACGCCGAGGCGACCGCCATCTCGGGAGCCGGCGCCTGCTGGAGGGTCAGGTCCCGCTGGGGCACCCCCGACGCGCGCCCGCCTTCGGCCGGCTCGGAACCGCAACCGGCAACGACCACCGCAATGGCGAACGGAATGAGGGAAAGGGCACGCATGGGTCCTCCTGTACGGTCGGCGCGAATTCCTGCAGTACTAACTTAGGACGTCGATACCCGTTTGGTCCACACCTGCCGGCACCGCTCAGTCGTCCCTCCCATGATGCCCGCCGTGGCCGTGGCCGTTGCCATCGTCGCCGCCACCGTTCCCGCCCCCGCCGTTGCCGTTACCGCCACCCCCTCCCCCACCGCCTTCCGGCGTCTCCCGCTGCAACGCCGTGAGCTCGAACTCGACGGCGAGTCCCTGCGGATCCACCAGCCGGGCTTCGACCACCTGCGCCCCGACCGAGCCGCCCAGCGTGACCTCCGCAGTCGCCTGGCCATCGACCCCGGTGGTCACCGTGCCCGGCGCGACCCGGCCGTCGGTATTGATGAACCGGAATGCGACTTCCACTCCGGTGACTGGCCGGTCGGAGCGATCCACCGCCCGGACGACCAGCGGCTGTGGGACAGGCTCCCCCGCGATTGCCTGCTGCCCGTCGCCGGCCACGGCGACGAGCCGAGCGATGGATCCGTCGCCAGGGACGGTGATGCCGTCGCCGGAGCATGCCAGCAGTATGGAGAGGAGCGCCGCGGCGCCGAGCCGAGGCAGAAGGGACAGGGAGAGGGGAGCGCGCATCGGTCGATCCTGGTGACGACCCGAGCGACGGTATCCGACGCGACGCACTCGCCGCTAGGACTCAGATCACACCGGTTTCTCCCGGGCATAGGCCAACCGACCCACCAGCCCGCGCGGGAGGATCCGCAGCGCGCCGACGATCGCGCGGTACTGCCATCCCGGAATGCACACGGTAGGGCCGCCCCGTTCGAGCGCGCGCAGCGACGCGGTCACGACCGCCTGCGCGCTGAGCCACATGAACGCCGGCGCCCGCCGGCGGCGAGCGCCCATCCGCTGGTGGAACTCACTGTAGGTGAAGCCGGGGCAGAGCGCCTGGACCCGGACGCCGGTGGACTTGAGCTCGATGGCGAGCCCTTCCGACCAGACGGTGAGATACGCCTTGGTGGCGCAATAGGTCACGCTTCCCGGCGACGCGAGAAAGGACGCCACCGAGGACACGTTGATGATACCGCCGGCATTGCGGCGGACCAGGCCGGGTAGCGCGGCGAGGGTGAGGCGGAGCGGGGCCAGGGTATGGAGCAGGACCATCTCCGTCTGGCGGCCGGGATCGGTGCGCGCAAGCGTTCCGGTGGTGCCGAAGCCCGCGTTGTTGACGAGGAGAGTGGGCTCAACCGCGGCGATCCGGTCGGCCACCCGGCCGATCCCGTCCTCCCGGCTCAGGTCCGCCGCCAGCGGCTCGACCCGCACGCCATGCCGCGGCGCGAGCGCCGACGCGAGCTCCTCC
>DATCWW010000426.1:0-17659 GCA_036566145.1 Gemmatimonadales bacterium | reverse complement strand
CCGCCGAGCTGCTCGGCCCGCCCGACCCCGGGCTGCTCGAGCAGGCCGGCCGAGTGGGCCTGGGCGACCCGCTTCTCGGGCGCGTCGCGACGGAGCTGGTGGACATCGCGCTCCGCGGCTGCGCCGACCTCGGGCCCGGCTACTTCCACCCCGCCGATCTCGAGCAGGCGCGGGCCTTTTTCGATTGTTACACCAGGCGGGGCCGGAGTCCGGCCGACGACGCGGTGGAAGCGGTTCGCGCCGCGTAAGGCTCAGCCCACGAAGCTCCGTTCCGGATCCTCTCCGCAGGCACTCCAAACCAGCCGCACATAGCCGCCGCTCGCGAGGGTGAGACGAATCTCGCCCGAGGCGATCTTGCGCTCGGTCGTGCAGGAGGCGTCCCACACCAGGGGGGCCGCCGTGCTCACGGTGAAGGTGCGGCTCCGTCCGGCTCGGCTCCAGGTGAGCGTGCCGCTTTCGGTGAAGGTGCCGTCGGGCAGCGGGTCCCCACGCTCGAGCGACGCCCCCGCGGCCGGTGTGAACTGCAGCAGCAGGTTGTGGCTCACGGTGCCCTGCGGACGCGCAGGATAGGTGCGGACCACGGTGATGGTGTTGCTGAGGCTCAGACCGAACGCGTTCCCGGTCAATACGCGGGTGCCGTTCCGGACGGCGGTGAAGCTGCGCGCGCCGGCCGGGCCGGTGAAAGCCCGGGTGAAGTTCTCCAGGGTCGCCTGGTAGCCGAAATCCGCCGCCATGGGCGTGGGATCGCTCAGGACGATGGTGCCGGTCACGTCCAGTGTCCCGCCGCGATAGTCGGTGAAGTGGCAGGCGGGCAGCGCGTAGGTGAAGGTCGCGTGATCGGGGGCGCCGTCGTGATCAATGTCGGTCAGGTCGTCCACCGTCGCGCATCCGCGCGCGATCGGCTCGACCGCGAGCGAAGCCTGCTCGCCCTCGTCGGCGACCGCGTCGCCGATATCCGCCGCCTCGGCGCTGGGAATGGCGTCGTCGGACGGCGCGCTGCCGTCGCTGCAGGCTCCGAGCCACAACACGAGCATCGTTCCGGCGACGGCGCAGCCGAGCGCGCTCCATCGGTTGCCGATCATGGCCCGACTCCTTGGCCGAAGGTGATGTCCGGGGAATGCGTCTGGCTGACGCGGGCCCGGCCTCCGCGTTAAGGCGGGGCTCCCGGACTGTCGCCTGATCGGGGTCTGATCCGCGTGGCGCGCGGCCCCGCTCCGCCTGCACATTACGGGTACCCCCGTCAGGAGCTCTCGTGCAGGCGATTCGCGTCCATCGGTTCGGCGGCCCCGAGGTGCTCCGGGTGGAGGATCTCCCGATCCCCGAGCCCGGCGCGGGCGAGGCGCTGATCAAGGTCGAAGCCGCGGGCATCAACTTCGTCGACGTATATCACCGAGACGGCCGGTATCCGGGGCACCTGCCGCTCACCCTCGGCCGGGAGGCCGCCGGCACGGTCGAGCGGGTCGGGGCGGGAGTCACCACCTGCCGTCCCGGTGACCGGGTGGTCTCCGAGACGGTGCGCGGCGGGTACGCCGAGTACGCGCTGGCGGCGGCCGAGCGGCTGGTGCCTGTCCCCGACCAGGTGAGCTCGCGCCAGGCCGCGGCCGTTCTCCTCCAGGGGATGACCGCCCATTACCTGGCCTACGCCACCTACCCGCTGGCGCCCGGTGACACCTGCCTGGTCCATGCTGCCGCCGGGGGACTCGGCCTTCTGCTCTGCCAGATCGCCAGCCGGATCGGCGCCCGGGTGATCGGCACCGTCTCGACCGAGGACAAGGCGGCGCTCGCCCGGCGGGCCGGCGCGCACGAAGTCATTCTCTACACCAGGACCGATTTCCTGGACGAGGTCCGCCGGCTCACCGGCGGCGCCGGCGTGCAGGTGGTGTACGACTCGGTGGGTCGCACGACCTTTCTCAAAGGTCTCGATTGTCTGACCCGGCGCGGCATGATGGTGCTGTGCGGCCAGTCGAGCGGGCCGGTCGAGCCGTTCGATCCCCAGCTGCTCAACCCCAAGGGATCCCTCTTCCTGACCCGGCCAACGCTGGCGCACTACACCGCGACCCGTGCCGAGCTGCTCGAGCGGGGCGACGAGGTGCTGCGGTGGGTGGCGGAAGGCGCGCTCGAGGTCCGGATCGGCGGCGACTTTCCACTGGCGCAGGCGGCGGACGCCCATCGCGAGCTCGAGGCCCGCCGCACCACGGGCAAGGTGCTGCTCATCCCATGAGCGAGCCGGTTCCGGCCCTGGTATCCACCGCATGGCTGGGTGAGCGGCTGAGCTTGCCCCACATCCGCGTGGTGGATGCCTCGTGGTATCTCCCCAGTGCCGGACGCGAGGCCGAGGCCGAGTACCTGGCGGGTCACATTCCCGGCGCGATCTTCTTCGATCTGGACGCCAACAGTGACCGGTCGACCGATCTGCCGCACATGTTGCCCGACGCGGACGTTTTCGCCCGGCGCATGTCGAAGCTCGGCATCGGCGACGAGGACGACATCGTGGCCTACGACGGGTCCGGCTCCAACCTGAGCGCGGCCCGCGCGTGGTGGATGTTCCGCGCCTTCGGCCACGATCGGGTCGGGGTGCTCGACGGCGGGATCGCGCGATGGCGGCAGGAGGGTCGTCCGCTCGAGACCGGACCGGTCGTGCGCCCGGCCGCCCGCTTTTCCGCCCGGCTCCGTCCCGGCCAGGTCCGCACGCTGGATGAGATGCTGGCGCTCACCCGGGCCGGTACCGAGCAGATCGTGGACGCCCGACCGGCCGGTCGGTTCGCGGGCCGGGACCCTGAGCCCCGTCCCGGGCTCCGCGGCGGACACATTCCGGGGAGCCGGAGCGTCCCCTCCACCTCCCTGGTGGACGCCGAGGGGTTGCTGCTCCCGCTCGACGAGCTGCGGCGGAGGTTCGAGTCGGCCGGGGTCGATCCGACGCGTCCGGTGGTCGCGACCTGCGGCTCGGGGACCAGCGCCTGCGCCGTGCTCTTCGCGCTTCACCTGCTCGGCCAGCCGCGGTCCGCGTTGTACGACGGTTCGTGGAGCGAATGGGGCCGGCGCGCAGACCTCCCGATCGCGACCGGAGACGCCGGATGATCGGCGGGGTCGGCTGCATCGCGCTGTTCCTGCTGCCGTTCGCGGGGGTCGGAGTGTTCGCGGCGGTGCAGGCGGTCCGCCTGGTCGCGCTGGGCGACTGGGGACAGGCCGCGTTCTTCGGCCTCTTCGCGATCACCTTCGGCGGCGTCGGCATCGGCGGGCTCATCGCGCTGGCGAGGGGACGCCGCCGGCTTGCCGAGGCGGAGGCCGCCAAGGCTCGACATCCCGACGAGCCCTGGCTGTGGCGGCCGGACTGGGCCGCTGGCCGGATCGAGGACAGCAACCGCACGGCGGCGCGGTTCGCCTGGGTCTTCGCGGCGTTCTGGAACCTGGTGAGCCTTCCGGCCGGCTACTTCGGCGTGCGAGCCGCGGTGGAGCAGGGAAGCCGGGCGGGACTGGTGGCGCTGCTCTTTCCGGTCGCCGGGGTCGGGCTCCTGATCTGGGCCGCGCGGATCAGCGCCAGGCTCCGTCGCTTCGGCGTGAGCCGGCTCGAGCTCGAGACCCGACCCGCTGCCGTCGGACGCTCGCTGGCGGGCACCGTCACGGCTCCCCTGTCCCTCGTGCCCGCCGGCGGGTTCCGGGTCGTGCTCAGCTGCCTTCGGCGAGTCACCACCGGCTCGGGCGACGATCGCTCCACCAGCGAGCGGATCCTGTGGCAGGAGGAGCAGCAGGTTCCCGGGCGCGCGTCTCGGACCGCCCAGGACATGGCCACCACGGTGCCGGTGCGCTTCCCGCTTCCCGGAGACGCGCTGCCCTGCGACGAACGGAATCCGCGCGACACGGTGCTCTGGAGGCTGGAGGTCTCGGCCGACGTGCCCGGCGTGGACTACGCCGCCACCTTCGAGGTCCCGGTGTTCCGGACCGGGGAGAGCGACCAGCCGCGCACCGAGGCGGAGACGGCCGCGGCGCAGGCCATCGCCCAGCAGGTCGCGCATTTCGAGCCGGGTCCCGAGTGTCGCATCCAGGTGACCCGGAACCGCCGTGGGACCGAGATCGTCTTTCCGCCCGCCCGGAACCGCGGCGCCGCGGTCGGCCTCACGCTGTTCCTGTTCCTCTGGCTGGGCGCGATCGTCGCGATGGTTCTCTTAGGCGCGCCGGTGGTGTTTCCCATCGTGTTCGGCCTGTTCGCGGCCCTGCTGATCTGGGCGGCGCTGGATCTGTGGCTCGGCGTTTCCCGGGTGACCGCGGGAGACGGGTCGGTGAGCGTCGCGAGCGGACTGATCACGGCCGGCCGGGAGCGACAGGTGCCGTCACCCGAGGTGGCGGAGGTCGTGACCCGGATCGGGATGCAGGCCGGAGCAACTCCGTACTACGATGTGGTGGTGGTGCGGCGGGACGGGAAAAAGGTCGTCGCGGGCCGCGGGATCCGGGACAAGCGCGAGGCCGAGTGGGTGGCCGGCCTGATTCGCGAGAGCGTAGATCCGAAGGCCCGCGACAGCTAGCAGGTCACTGGGCGGCGCCGGCCATGGGCGGCGCCAGGTTCCCGCAGGCGATGATCGTCGTCAGGTTGCTCGCCGAGGCGTGCACGTTGATGTAGTACTGCCCCGACGACGGCATCGCGACCGGCAGGTCGGCAGTCGCCGTCGCCTTGCCGTCGCCGTTCACCTCGAGTGAGCGGTACGAGGTCGCGGGGCCGACGATGGGACCGTTGGAGCCGCACTGGCCCTGATGCACGTGCCAGGGATGGTCGCCGCCCGGCACGGCGTTGGCGATATCCACCTGCGCCCGGCTCCGGCTCGCGTTGCCCTGCTCCGACGCCCACCATCCTCTCCCGCGCAGGTTCATCGCCCCGCTGAGCGCCGCCGGCGTCGCCAGGGTCGCGTTCCAGCGGGCGCCGCCCGACTGCTCCTGCGGATTGATTTCCACAGCACGGTGGCCGCCACAGGCGGCGAGCAGCACGGTACCGCCGAGCACGACGGTCGGAGCACGCATGAGATACCTCCGAAGCAGGGTCTCATGCTATATGCCTTCGTGCCGACGCGGCGACCGTGACGAGCAACACATGAGCCGGCCGCGTCAGCGGCGAGTCCGCCCCCGTGGCGCGCAGGCCTTGAGCAGCGCCTTGGGCGCCGGGTGGTTGGGAAACAGGGCTCGGGCCCGCTCGGCGTGGGGCCGCGCCAGGTCGCACCGCCGGGCCGCGCGGTACTCCTGGGCCAGCACCATCTGGATGCGGTAGCTCCCCGGGTCGATGGTGGCCGCCAGCTCCATCTGACGCCGGGTCCCCCCGTCCGAGAGGCCCATCGCCACGACCTGGGCGGTGCTGCGGAGGATCAGCATACCGCCCACGACGGCGACCAGGGCCTGCAGCGCTCGGCGGCTCCCGGTCGTGAGGCCGACCTCACGCACGGGCCTCGCGGTGGTCGCGAGCGCCCCGACCGTGGTCCACACGAAGAGCGTCGGCGCCGGGAGCAGGAGCACCGCGTCCAGCGCGCCGACCACGGCGACGGCGATCAGGGTGGCGACGATGGTGAGGTCGCTCAACGTCGGCACGTAGCGCGACCCCCGCCGCACCCGGGCCCAGGCGCCGAGCGCGATGGCCGCGCCCACCAGCCCGAGGAGCAGCGAGGCGGGAACCCCGCGCTCGGCGAGCGTGGCCACCCAGTCGCTGCTGGGCCAGGGGTTGGTCGGGATGATGTCGTCCGGATCGAACGAGGGATCGCCCGGGGACATGTAGCGGGGGTAGTACACCGGCCAGTTGCCCGGGCCGACGCCCAGCAGGGGATGGTCGGCGGCCATGCCGAGGGTGTTGCCGTACTGGATCAGCCGTCCCTTGCCGCTGCCCTCCTTGTAATTGGCGACACCCGTCAGTGAGTCGAAATAGGGAGAATCGGATCGCCAGTTGAGCCGGTTGGGGAGCACCAGCGCGAGGAGCAGGCCCGCCACCGCCAGGCCGCCGAGGCGGAGGACCCGGCGGCGGAGCTGCTGGTCGTCCCAGAGCCGGCCGACCCAGAGTCCTTCCACCATCAGGAAGAGGGTCGAGGCCGCGGCACCGAGCCACGCGGCGCGGCTGCGCGAGAGGACCAGGGCCGCGGACGCGAGCACGATACCGATGGTCCCGAAGACCGAGTCCCGCTTCCGGCGGGCCTCGAGGCTCACCAGCAGGAGCACCGGCATCCCGATGGCGACCATGTGGGCCATGAAGTTCCGGTTGCCGAAGGTGCCGCCCGGCGCCCGGGTGAGACTCGCCAGGCTGCTGTCGATCAGACCGTAGGCCTGGATCAGTCCGGTCACCGCGCCGACCACGACGGCCGCCGCCAGCGCGGCCAGCAAGGGCCCGGCCCGTCCCGTCCGGGCGACCGCCCGGGCCGACCAGAAGAGCGCCGCGCCCGCGAGACTCACCCCCACGGCCCGGGCGGCCAGCCAGCCATTGGATGCCGCGAGCGCGGAAACCAGCGACAACCCCAGGTATCCGGCCAGCAGCGCGTCCACCAGGAAGATGGTGAGGCGCTTCGCGCCGGCCAGGCAGAGCAGGGCGGCCGTGGTCCCCGCCATCAGGAGCACCAGCTCCTTGATGAAGGTGTAGCGGTCCAGCTGGAAGAGCTGATAGGGGAGTGCGGCCAGCACCACGGTCGTGGCGCCGGCCTGCAGCACCAGCAAGGCGAGGAGGCCGCGGTCGGCCGGCCGGCGCGGGGGCGAGCCGCTGGGTCGGGGATACTCGGGGAGCAACGACTCTCCTCGAATGGTCGTCGTATGGCCTCAGTGGAAGCGGTTGCCGTAGCGGGTCCTGCCGCCCGTTGCCCAGGGGCGATACCGGTTGGCGAAGACGATCCGGTCGGCCGGGTCGGGGTGGCTGTCGCGCCAGAGATGGTCCAGCACGCCGGTGCGAGGCACCCCCAGGTTCTCCTGCTGCAGCTTCACGAACGTGCGTGCCGCCGCCTGGTTGTTCCGGGTGATCTCCAGCCCGAACCGATCGGCCTCGTGCTCCAGGTGCCGGCTCGTGGCCAGTACGACCGGCGTCACCGCCAGCGACACGACGCCGGCCACCAGGATCAGCAGAGGCAGCGAGGCCGGATCGTCCAGGCGCTCGAACCCGAAGCGGTGGCTCCAGCGCGCCAGGAGCGCGCCGGCCACCCGGTGTACCGCGAACATCGAGCCGGTGACGAGGAGCGTGGCCCCAAGTATAACCAGGGCCGTATGGTCGAGAACGTAGTGCCCCATCTCGTGCCCCATGACGAAGAGCACCTCGTCCGGGCTGAGCCGGTCCACCAGGGTATCCCACAGCACGATCCGCTTGGTTGCGCCGAGTCCGGACACGTAGGCGTTGACCTGCCGGGTGTCTTCGCTCTTGGCCACCTCGTAGACCCGGCCGCCCTCGATCCCCGCCCGCCGTGCCAGGGCGACGATCCGGGCCTCGAGTGCCTGATCTCGCATCGGCCCGAAGCGATCGAACAACGGATCGATCCAGACCGGCGCTACCACCAGCGCCAGCGTCGCCAGTGGCACGGTCGCGACTCCGGTCCAGAGCCACCACCGGCGGGGGCTCCGCCGGAGCAGGAGGTAGGGTATCCACAGCGTGAGTGCGGCCACTACGCAGCCGACGCCCAACGCCTTCGCGCCGTCCCCCAGGAACTGCGAGGCGGTCTGGGTGGAAAGACCGTAGTGGTGCTGGCGCACGAAGCCGACGTACCAGCCGAAGGGCAGCTCGAGCAGCGCCATGACCAGGACGTACAGCACGCCGAACAGCGCCACGGTCGGGTACCAGCGCGAGCGCCCGAGCCGCCGCGCGGCTGCCCGCATCCGGGCCGACCACCCGGTCCAGAGCAGGAGCGCCGGGATGGCGAAATCGAGCAGGGTTCCGGCGACCCAGAGGGGCACGCCGGTCCGGTAGTACCGCACGGCGAGCGCACTGGGCTCCGGCACCGCGACCTCGCCGGTGTCGCGGGCCTGGGCAGTCGGCACGCGGAGCGGCCACGCTGCCGGACTCTTGCCAACCGGGCCGGAGGGCACTGGATTTCCCGAGAGGAGGATGGTCATGACGGCGCTCTGGTCTCTGCCGACGAAAGCTACCGCGGCGCACACGCTGGTGTTGAGCTGATGCCGACTCCGCTCGCCCGCCGGCTGGGACTCACGGTGCCCATCGTGCAGGCGCCCATGGCCGGCGGCTGGACCACCCCGGAGCTGGTCGCGGCGGTTTCCGACGTCGGCGGACTCGGGATGCTGGCCGGCGCCCGGATCACCGCGGATCAGCTGCGCGAGCTGATCCGAGCCACCAGGAGGCTCACCTCCCGACCCTTCGGTCTCAACCTTCAGGTCCCGATCATCTCGCCCGAAGAGGCGGCTCGCCCGGCCAATCCGGAGCCGCTCCGCCGCCTCCGGGAGGAGTATGGTCTCGCTTCCGAGCCTGCCGGGACGCCGGCATGGGTCGGGCCCGACGAGGCCGTGGCGATCGCGCTCGCCGAAGGGATACGGATCCTGAGCGTCGTGATGGGTCCCGCGGGCTCGTGGCTGGCGCAAGCGCGGGACACGGGCGCCGTGGTCATGGCGACCGTCACCACGGTGGCGGAGGCGCTGGAAGTGGAAGCGGGCGGGGTAGACGTGGTGATCGCTCAGGGCGGCGAGGCCGGCGGGCACCGCTCCACGTTCCGGCCGGGTGCCCCCGACCGCTGGCCCCTGATCGGCACGATGGCGCTGGTACCGCAGGTCGTGGACGCCGTAACGCTCCCGGTGATCGCGGCGGGCGGGATCATGGACGGACGGGGTGTGATCGCCGCCCTCGCGCTGGGCGCGGAGGCGGCCCAGCTTGGCACCCGGTTCCTGCTGGCCCAGGAGAGCGGGGCTACGCCCGCGTACCGCCGCCGGCTGCTCAACGCGGACGAGACCGACACGGCCGTGACCGATGCCTATACCGGGCGGCCCGCGAGGGGAATTCGCAACCGGTTCCTCGACCGGATGGCCGAACAGGGTGGCACACCGCTCCCCTGGCCGCGGCAGGGCGCGCTCGGCGCCGAGCTCTACCGGGCTTCGTTCGCGGAGGACGGCGAATGGGCGCCGCTCCTCGCGGGCCAGGGACTTCGCCTCGCGGCCCGGGAACAGGCTGCCGCCGAGATCATGCGCGAGTTGACCGCCACCGCCCGCGAGGTGCGCGAGCGGTTGCCTGAGTGGTAGCAGAGGAGGAGCAGGAATGTCGGACGACGCGCTGGAGACCTACCTGAACGACCACCTGGCCGGCTCGGTCAGCGCGATCCAGATGCTGGAGCGCGCCGTCGACGATCATGCGGGCACCCCGCTCGGCATGCAGCTGGCCGACCTCCTGGCCGCCATCCGGGCGGCGCAGGAGGAGCTTCGGAGCGTGATGCAGCGGCTCGGCTACGCTGAGAGTCCGGTCAAGAAGGCCGGCGCCTGGCTGGCCCAGCACGCGGGACGGCTCAAGGTCGGTGGCAGCGACGAAAGCGATCTGGCCCGGTTCGAACTGTTCGAGGCCCTCACCCTGGGGCTCCAAGGCCAGTGGAAGCTATGGCGGGCGCTTCGAGCCGTCGCCGCGAAGCACCCCCCGCTGGAAGGCATCGACCTGGCCCGCCTGGAGCGGCAATCCCGGGAGCAGCACGACCTGGTGGAGTCCTGGCGCATCGCGGCCGCCGAAGCGGCGCTCTGACCGCTCAGGGCACCTGGGCGGACGCGCCCACGAACAGCCCGCGTCCCCGCGCCGGGTAGCCGGCCACCTGCTCGTAGTCCTCGTCGAACAGATTTTCCACCCGGGCGGTGAGGTCCAGGCCGGGTGTGCCGGGCCGGGCGTGCAGGAGCGTCGCCGTGGCGCTCAGATTCAGGGTGGTATAGCTCGGCAGGGTGACCCGCTGCGACGGCTCCGGGAACGGGGCGAAGCGGATGTCGTCGCGGCTCCCGACCCACTCGACCGTCGCGCCGAGCCTGACCCGATCCGTTACCGTGGCATCGGCGCGCACCGTGACCGCGTCGTCGGGACGCCGCAGCAGGCGGTCGCCCTCGACGAAGGTGGCCGCCTCGCCCGAATCGAACCCCGCGTCGGTCACCTCGGTCGAGAGGTGGGTGTAGCTGATCGACCCCTGCACCGGGGCGGAGGGCCGCACGTGGAGCGTCGCTTCCACCCCCGTAGCGTCCGCGGCGGCGACGTTGAAGTAATTCGGGTCGGTGGGCGAGGCCGTGAGGAAGGTGAACTGGATCAGGTCCCTGAACTGCTGGGAGAAGACGGTGACCCCGATGCCCAGGTGCTCACCCAGCAGATCCTGGTCCAGCCCGCCTTCGACGCTGAAGCTCCGCTCGGGCTTGAGATCGGGATTCCCCACGCTGAACGGACTGTCGAAGTTCTCGAAGAAGCTCGGCTCCTTGAACCCGGTGCCCACCGACGCGCGGACGCGGGTGTGGGCGGCGGCGAATGCGAGGGCGCTCGCCCGGTAGGTCCAGTGCGTGCCGAACTTCTCGTTGTCGTCCAGCCGTCCACCCGCCGTGAGCTGCAGGCGTTGGAGCGGAGACGCGGTGGCCTGCGCGTAGAAGCCCCAGTTGTCCCGGTCCAGGTCGGTCGTGCCGTCGTTCTGATGCTGCTGCTCGAACGCGGCCCCGGCCACGCCCCGCACCGTCGCCGGGAGCCGGAGCTGCACCCGTCCCTCGGCCGAGGTGCGGTCGACGTCGGTGCGGCTGCTGGACGCGTCCGAGGGTCCCGGCGCCGGATCCGGCTGGTTCTCGTAGCGGGCGGTCATGTCGCTCCGGCCGAGCAGCACCTGGGCCTCTACCGCGGAGGAGAGTCGCCTCGAGCCGTCCACCGCCACTGCGAGGGTGCGGTCGGCGGTGTGCTGGTCGTGGTCCACCGGCGTCCCGATGAAATCGGTGGGGAAGTGGTATACCGCGTCGTACCAGCGGGCCGACACGCCCGCTTCGGTACGGTCGTCGGGGCGGACGCCGAGCCGCCCGGTGAGCGAGGTGTTCCCGTAGTCGTTGTTGAAGGCGTAGGTGCCGTCGCTGGTGAGCCGCGACGCCGAGGCCGACCAGCCGCCCCAGTCGCCGCCGCCCTGCGCCGATCCCTCCAGCCGGGCGGTGCTGAAGCTGCCCGCCTCGCCGGTGGCGCCCGCCGTGGTCCCGCCCCGCCCCTGGCGGGTGACGATCTGGACCACGCCCGCGATCGCGTCCGAGCCGTAGAGCACGCTCCCGGGACCGCGCAGGACTTCGATCCGCTCGACGTTGTCGGTCGTGAGCGACCCGAAGTCGAAGTAGCCGCCCGGCTGGTTCACCGGGACCCCGTCCACCAGCACCTTCACGTAGTCGCTCTCGCCCCCGCGGACGAAGAGGCTGGTCGTCGAGCCATAGGGGCCGTCCTGCACCACTTGGGCTCCCGGGATCTCCCGGAGCGCGTCGGCCACGAAGTGAATGCCCCGGGCGCGGAGGTCATCGCCCCGGATCACGCTCACGGTGGCGGCGACGGAGTCCGGCGTGGTCGGATACTGGGTGGCGGTGACCACGATCTCGGCCAGCCTGGTGGTGTCGGCCGGCTCCTGGGCCGCGAGCACCGCCGGGACGAGGCCCAGGCAGGCGACGGCGGCGAGCGAGGCACGGATCATGGGGCGCTCCTGTCGGCGGACGGAGGAGGCCGACGGGGGAGCGCCGAGGATGGGCCCGAAACGAAGGCGCCCATCCTCGGGCGACGAAGATGGGCGAACGCGGGCCGGCATGGGGCCAGAGTCGCCACCGTTCCCTCCCCCGAGGGCGTTCCAGGTGGCGCGAGACGGGAGGTCTCCTGGCTTCGGGCTCCGCTCGCTCGCCTTCCCGGTTACCCAGTGGCATTATGAGCGAGGGATCTGCCCGTGACAGTGGCGGGGCCGCGCCGGATTCACACCGGCTTCCGAGTTGCCCGCCTCGCGGCGATCGGTTGTGAGTGCGAGCCCATTCTATCGGGCGCCTCTTCGGGGGTCAAGGGCGTGAGCGCGGTCACAACGCGGCTTCGGTGCAACGCACCGCAACCGTGCGGCCCCGGGGGCATAGTGCCACCTCAGCCCCCGCCGCCGGTTGTCGGACGTCGCCGTCGCACGGCAGGCGGGCGCCCGCACCGAAGGAGACTCGACATGACCATGCCAGACGCAGGAAGCGGGGGCACCGGCACCCGGGAACAGATCCGCCAGGTCCGTGACCAGGTGGTGGATCAGGCGAAGACCACCTTGCGGGAGGCCCGGGACCGGGCCGGCTCGAGCCTGGCCGACGGCCGCCGCCAGGCAGCCGATCAGATCGGGAACATCGCCGGCGCCTTCCACCGGACCGGCGAGCACTTGCGCAACGAGCAGCAGGAGCGGATCGCCGGCCTGGCCGATTCGTTCGCGGGCCAGGTGGACCAGGTGGCCCAGTATCTTCGTGACGCGGACCTCCGGACGATCGGCCGGGACGTCGAGCGGCTGGCCCGGGAACGGCCCGCGGTGGTGTACGGCGCCGCGTTCGCGGTCGGACTCCTGGTGGCGCGGTTCCTCAAGAGCGGCGGCTCGGCCGCGCCGGCCGAGCACGAGGATGCCTGGAACCCCGATGCCGGCTACGACCGGATCCGCGCGGGCGGCGAGCCCGCCGGCCTCGGCGAGGCACCTTACGCCCCCGGCACGGGAGGGTATGATGATGCATCAGCTTAGAGAGGAGCGCTCGATCGGGGAGCTCTTCGGCCAGCTCACCCAGGACCTCTCGCTGCTGGTGCGCCAGGAGACGCAGCTCGCCAAGACCGAGATTCAGGGAAAAGTGTCCCGCGCGGCCCGCGACCTCGCCTCCCTGGCCGCCGGGAGCGTAGTGGCGCTGATGGGCGGCCTGGCACTGACCGCCGCCCTCATCCTGCTCCTGATCGACCCGGTGGGCCTCAAGCCCTGGCTGGCGGCGCTGGTCGTCGCCGTGGTCTTCGGCGGGGGCGGCTATGTGATGCTGCAGGGCGGGCTCCGTGACCTCAAGAATCTGGACCCGACGCCCCGGCGAACGGTCGAGAGCATCAAGGAAGACATCCAGATCGCGAAGGAGCGTCGGTCATGAACGAATACGAACGGACACCTCAGGATATCGAGCGGGAGATCGAGGCCACCCGTGAGCGGATGAGCCGCGACATCGACGAGCTCGGGGATCGGCTCAGCCCCGACAACCTGAAACGCCAGGCCAAGGATGCGATCACGGGCAAGGCGCATGAGATGGTGAGCAACGTGGGGGCGGGGGCCCGCCGCACCGGCTTCCGAATGATGGACTTCATCCAGGAAAACACCTCGCTGGTCGCGGCGATGGGCCTCGGCGCCGTCTGGCTCATCCAGCAGCGGAACCGGAGCGAGATCTCGGGGGACCGGATGGCGCGGTTCGCCTACACCGGGCCGGAGCGCCGCGGCAGCGGACTCACCCAACGGATCGCCGACCGGGCCGGCGACGTGCGGCATGCGATCGGAAGCGCCGTCGGGAGCGCGACCGAAACCGTGAGCGAGCGGGCGGGCGAGCTTCGGGAGCAGGCCCGCGATCGGGCCGGAGACCTGGCCGAGCGGGCGGAGGAGCTCGGGAGCGGCGCGCGGGAGCGCGCCCGCGATCTGGGCCACCGGGCCCAGGAGCAGACCCGCCGTGCCCGCGGCGGCGTGGAGCGACTGATGAAAGACAACCCCCTGGCCGTGGCCGCCGGCATCGCGGCAATCGGGCTCGCCGCCGGCCTGCTGATTCCGGAGACCGAGCGCGAGCGCCGGAGCCTCGGTCCGGTGCGGGACGACCTGGCCGAGCGGGCCCAGACGACGGCGAGCAGGATCAAGGACGCGGCCGTCGAGGCGGGACAGGAAGTGAAGGACGCGGTGCAGGAGGAGATCAAGTTCCGGGCGCCGGAGCTCAAGTCCACGCTCAGTGACGCCGCCCAGACGGTGACTCAGCAGGTCAAGGAGTCGGCGGGTCGGGTGAAGGAGGAGGCGAAGCAGGCGGCCAAGCAGTCGTCCGCCGGCCGCAATCCCACCGCGTGAGCGGCCGGTGATCGGCCGCCTGCTTCGGCGGCGGTCGTTCCTTTCCGACCGGGAACAGGACCTCAGGGCGCGCGAGCAGGAGCTGCTGGACCGGCTCGCGCATGCCCTCGAGGCCTTCGGTCCGGATGTAGCGGCGGAGGATCTCCAACGTTTTCGCGAGGCTCGCGACCAGCTGGCGGGCCTCTTCCTTTTGGTCGTGGCGGGCGAGTTCAATTCCGGCAAGTCCAGCTTCATCAACGCGCTCCTCGGCGAGCGCGTGCTGCCTGAAGGGGTCACCCCGACCACCGACCGGATCAACCTGCTGCGCCATGGCAGCACGGTGGGCGAGCGGCCCCTGCAGGCCTTCCTGCTGGAGCGCACCCACCCCGCAGAGCTGCTCCGGGAGCTCGAGGTGGTGGACACGCCGGGCACCAATGCCATCATCCGCCGGCACGAGGAGCTGACCCGGAACTTCGTGCCCCGCGCCGACCTGGTCCTGTTCGTCACCAGCGCCGACCGGCCGTTCACCGAAAGCGAGCGCGGGTTCCTCGAGCAGATCCGTCAGTGGGGCAAGAAGATCGTCTTCGTGGTGAACAAGATCGATATCCTCGCCACGCCGGCCGAGCGGGACGAGGTGATCGAGTTCGTGCGCCGGCACGGCACCGACCTGCTGGGTGAGGCGCCCGAGGTCTTTCCGGTCTCCGCCCGCCGGGCCCAGGAGGCCCGGAGCGGGGGGAGCACCGAGGCGTGGGAGGCGAGCGGCTTCGACCGGATGGAGGAGTATCTGCTCCGCACCCTCGACCAGGAGCAGCGGATCCGGCTCAAGCTGCTCAACCCGCTCAATGTGGGCCTCCGGCTCTCGGGCCGATACAAGGAAGCGGCCTTCGAGCGGCTCAAGCTCCTGGCTCTCGACGTCGAGGCGCTGCGCAGCATCGACGACCAGCTCCGGATCTTTCACGACGAGATGCTGCGGGACTTCGAGCCCCGGCTCTCCCGGCTCGAGGTCCTCCTGGGCGACATGGAGCGCCGGGGGCAGCGGTTCTTCGAGGAGACGGTGCGGATCGGCCGGATCCGCACCCTGCTCGACCGGGAGTCGGTGCGCCGCGCCTTCGAGCGCGAGGTGGTGGCCGACACGCCGGCGCAGCTGGAGGCCGAGGTGGGTCGGCTGATCGACTGGATGGTCGAGCGCAATCTCAAAGTATGGCAGGACGTGAGTCAGTTCGTGGACCGCCGCCGCCTGGCGGAGCACGAGAGCCGGATGGTCGGCTCGGTGCCGGCCACCTTCAGCTACAACCGCCAGGCGCTGCTCGACTCGGTGGGCCGGGTGTCGCGCGACGTGGTGGGCGGCTACGACCGCGAAGCGGAAGCCCAGACCATCGCCAACGAGGTGCAGGGCGTCTTCGCCACCGCGGCGCTGGCCGAGGCCGGCGCGGTGGGGTTGGGCACCCTGGTGGCGACGGTGATCACCGGCGCCGCGGCGGACGTGACGGGACTTCTGCTGGCCGCGGCGCTCGCCGTCGGCGGCTTCTGGGTCGTCCCCCGCAAGCGCCGCCAGGCGCAGCAGAATTTCCAACGCCAGGTGGCGGAGATCCGCAGTCGGCTCCGCGACGGACTCACCCGGCAGGTACATCTCGAGATCGGCCAGTCCACCGATCGCGTGAACGAAGCCATCGCCCCCTACCGCCGCTTCGTCCAGAGCCAGCAGGGCCGGTTGCACGAGGCCCGGGGAGAGCTGGTCGCGACCGAGGACGCGCTGCTCCGGCTCAAGGGCGAGATCGAGCGATAGAGGCGCAGGGACGCGTGGCCGAGACGCTACAAGGGGTTCGAAATGCTGGAGCTGATCAAAGCGAGCGTGCGGGACTTCATGGACGACGATTGTACCACCATGGCCGCGGCGCTCTCCTACTACACCGTCTTTTCGCTCCCGCCGCTGCTGGTGCTCATCCTGCTGCTGGTCGGGGCGGTGATGGATCCCCAGGACGTGCAGGGGTCGCTCGAGAGCAATCTCCAGAGCCTGATGGGGCCCCGGGCGGGCCAGACCATCCGCACCATCCTCGAACACTCCCAGCTGCCCGGGTCCGGCGGGCTCATTGCCACGGTGATCGGGGTCGGGGCGCTGATCCTCGGAGCGGCCGGCGTGTTCGGCCAGCTCCAGGCCGCGCTCAACCGCACCTGGGGGGTGAAGCCGGATCCGGCGCAGGGCGGCATCAAGAGCTTCGTGCTGAAACGGGTGTTCACCTTCGGGATGATCCTCGCGCTCGCCTTCCTCCTCCTCGTGTCCCTCATCCTGAGCACGGTGCTCGCGGCGTTCGGCGGCGCCCTGGGACGCTGGCTCCCCGCCGGCTTCTCCGCCACCCTCCTGCAGGTGATCAACTTCGCCATCTCGTTCGGGGTGATCGCCCTGCTCTTCGGGGCGATGTACCGGGTGCTGCCGGACGCCAAGATCCGCTGGCGCGACGTCTGGGTCGGCGCCACGGTGACCGCGTTTCTGTTCGTCGTCGGCAAGACCCTGATCGGGATCTACCTCGGTCACAGCAATCCGGGCGAGGCGTTCGGGGCCGCGGGGTCTCTGGCCCTGCTCCTGGTGTGGATCTATTACTCCAGCATGATCCTGCTCTTCGGCGCCGAGTTCACCCAGGTGTGGGCCGAACAGCGGGGGGCCGGCGTCACCCCGGAGCGCGGTGCCGTACGCGCGCCGCGAGTGGGACCGCACCCCGTCGGGGCGCGCTGAGGTCCCCCTAGCCGACCCGCTCCGGGGTCAGGCATATTCCGCCTGACCCCGGAGACCTCCCCGTGCAGAAGATCGATCTCGCCGAGCGCTTCAGCCGGATCACCGAGCATTGGTGCCCCAAGGTCGTGGCCGAGCTCAACGGCCAGGTGGTGCGCCTGGTCAAGGTGAAGGGCGAGTTCGTCTGGCATCAACACGCCGGCGAGGACGAGCTGTTCTACGTAGTCCGCGGACAGCTGCGGATCGACTTCCGCGACGGGCCCGTGACCCTGGGGCCGGGCGAGATGCTGGTGGTGCCGCGCGGAGTGGAGCACCGGCCGGTCGCGGAGCAGGAGTGCGAGATGCTCCTCTTCGAGCCCGCCGAGGTGCGCAACACCGGCGACGTGGAGCATCCCACGCTCACCGCGCCGCGCGCCGCGCGGATGTGAGCATTCCATTCCAGGCATGTTGCGGCTAAACACCTTCGGCGGGCTGGTGCTGCAGCAGGACGGGCAGCTCCACACCGGTCCCGCCTCGCAGCGCCGGCGTCTTGCCCTGCTCGCCGTGGTGGCCGCCGGGGGTCGTCGGGGCGCGAGCCGGGACAAGCTGCTCGCGCTGCTCTGGCCCGACGCCGATCCGGAGTCCGCCCGCCATTCCCTCTATCAGGCGCTCCACGCGATCCGCCGCTCGGTGGGGAGCGACGAGGTCTTCCAGGGCAGCAGCACCCTTCAGTTCAACCCCGGGCTCATCACCAGCGACGTCGGCGAGTTCGAGGAGGCGATCGAGCGCGGGGCGCACGAGGCGGCCGCCCGGCTCTATCGGGGGCCGTTCCTCGACGGCTTCCGCCTCGAGGGCGCGCCTGAGTACGAGACCTGGCTCGACACGGAGCGCCTGCGGCACTCGCGGGAGCATGCCGCTGCCCTCGAGGCGCTGGCGGGAGCTGCGGAGGCGGCCGGCAACCCGGCGGCCGCGGTGCGGTGGTGGCGCC
>DATCWW010000104.1:0-6709 GCA_036566145.1 Gemmatimonadales bacterium | reverse complement strand
CTCCACGGGCGCGGGGCCGCCGGGCCGCTGGGGCGCGGACTCGGCCCGGCTCGTGGTCTCCTCGGCGGTCTCGTGCTCGGGCTCCGCCGGCGCGGGCGGCAGGTCCTTGAACAGGGCCCGCGCACGCTCCTCGAGTGACTGGGCCGGCAAGGGCTCCTCGATCTCTACCACCGGTCGCTCCAGCTCGAGCGCGGCCAGCTCGGCGGCCTTCTCCACCTGCGCCTGGGCCTCGGCCTGGGCCACTTCGGCCGCCGTGCGCCGACGCTTGGTCGGCTTGGCTTCGACCGGCACGGGCGCGGGCTCGGCCTTGACGGCCTTGCGACGGCCCTTCTTGGCGGTGGGCTCGTCGGCGCTCTTCCGCTTTTCCCGCTCCCAGCGCACCCGCACGGCGGAGACCTGGTCGGACTCCAGCGCGGACAGATGGCTGCGCACGAAGATGTTCATGTCCTTGAGCATGCCGAGCAGGCGCTCAGGGGCGATGCCGAACTCCGCCGCGAGATCGTGAACTCTCGTCTTGACCACTCATGCCTCCATCAGCTGTGTGCGGACGCCAGCTGCACCATGCCGCCGGCCAACGCGCGGTCCCGCACACCCACCGCCATCACCGGCGGCTTTCCCACCTGCGCGCCGATCGCGGCGGCGCCGGGTCCGGTCAGGAGCGGAACCGCCTTCGCGGCCGCCAGCCGGACCACCTTGTCCCTGGCGCGCGGGCTGGCGTCGTCCGCCACCACCACGCACCGGCATTTCCCTGCCTGCAGCTCCCTCCGCACCGCGTCCACCCCGATCACCACCGACCGGGCCCGGTAGCCGAGCCCGATCAGCCCGAGCAGCCGGACCGGGTCGGGCCGATCACCCATTCCCCCGCGCGGCCTCCTCGCCACCTTCCTCGGTCAGCTCGGCCAGGAAGCTCATCAGCTGGTCGGCCGACTCGGGGCTCATCCCCGGAATACGGGCGATGTCCTCCCGCTCGAGATCGAGGATGTCGTTGAGCATCCGGTAGCCGGCGCTCTCCAGGATCGCGGTGATCTCGGGGGACAGCCCCTGCAGCTCGTTGAGCGGCACCTGGGAGGCCATCTCCTCCTCGGGCGGCAGCGGCGCGAACAGCGGACCTTCGCCGCCGCGCTCGAGCCATTCGCGGCTGGAATAGAGATCGATCTTCCATCCGGTGAGCTCGGAGGCGAGCCGGACGTTCTGCCCATTCCGCCCGATGGCGAGCGAGAGCTGGTCCTCGTCCACCACCGCCTGGATGGTCTTGGCCTCGGGGTCGGAGAACACCTTGGCCACCCGCGCCGGGGCGAGCGCCAGCCGGGCGAACCGCTCCGGATCGGGCGACCAGGGCACGATGTCGATCCGCTCGCCGCCGAGCTCGTTGACCACCGCCTGCACCCGGGAGCCCTTGAGGCCGACGCAGGCGCCCACCGGATCGATGCTGTCGTCGCGGGAGATGACGGCCACCTTGGTCCGGCTGCCCACTTCGCGCGCGATGGCCCGGATCTCGACGATCTGCTGCTGGATCTCGGGGACCTCGAGCTTGAAGAGCGCCTTGACGAAGAGCGGGTCGCCCCGGGAGAGGATGAGGCGCGGGCCCTTGGGAGTCTCCTCCAGCCGCTTGAGCACCGCCCGGATCGTGTCGCCCTGGTGGAAGTGCTCCCGGTGGTTCTGCTCCCGGTAGGGGATGATCGCCTCGGCCTCGCGGAACTTGTTGAGCATGACGACCAGCTTGCCGCGCTCGATCTGCTGGACTTCGCCGGAGAGCAGCTCGCCCACCTTGGAGGCGAACTCGTCGCGGATCCGGGCCCGCTCGCCCTCGCGCACCCGCTGGATGATCCGCTGCTTGGCCGCCTGCACCGCCAGCCGGCCGAAGTCGACGAACGGGACCTCCTCCTCCAGCATGTCGCCGACCTGGAAGTCGGGGTCCTCGTAGCGGGCCTCCTCGAGAGCGATCTGCCAGCTGGCGTCCTCGACCGCCTCGACCACCTGGCGCAGACGCACCACCTTGATGGTTCCCTGCAGCTCGTCCACGTTCAGCTCGAACCGCACGTTCGGGCCGAACTTCCGAACCAGGGCCGCCTGGATGCCGTCCCGCAGCAGCTCGAGCAGATCGGAGCGCTCCAGCTGCTTGGTGGTGGTCAGCTCGCGGAACGCGGCCAACATCTCGGTCGAACCTGCCATCGTCGTACTCCTCATGGGCGCGGTCTGGTGCTGCGCCGTCTCGTCGTCGTGTCGGCTCTGCTACTCCGATCGCCTCTTCCCCACCACCGCCCAATCCACTACGAGGTGCGCCTCGCGGATCTCCTCCAGCGCCAGCGTGACCTCGGTCCCGTCCTCCCGGCGGAACGTCACGTGCTCGTCGTCGGGCACCGCGACGATCGCCACCACCCGCCGGCCGCCGAGCGCCTCGGCCCGGATCCGGGCCCGCTGTCCGACGAAGCGGCGCCAGTGCTCGATCCAGCGCAGCGGCCGCTCGAGGCCGGGCGACGACACCTCGAGCACGTAGCGCGGGCCGACCAGAGCCCTGGTTTCCAGGAATCGCTCGAGGGACCGGCTGATTCCCGCGCAGTCGTCGGCCGTGACTCCCTGGCCGGGGCGGCTGTCCGGGCGGTCCACCCGTACCTGCAGGATGGGGCGCTCCAGGGTCCCGGTTCGCCGCAGGTCCGCCAGCTCGAAGCCGAGGCCGGCCAGATGATCGCGGATGGGAACGAGGAGCGCGTCGACAGACATTGGAGCGGGAAAAAAAATGTGGGGGAACTCCCCCACATCAACAGTCGGCCCGTGATGGCGCCCCCGGGACAGCGAGGAAAAGCTACCCTCGTCTGCTCCCAGCGTCAACGTCGAAACGCGGCTCAGCGCTCGGGCAGCATCCCCAGAAACGCGACCATCCGTCCGTCGCGTCCCCCCGAAGCACGGTGGCTGTAGAACCGATCGCGGTGGTGGGCCGAGCACCAGGTGGACAGGGTGACTCGCGTGATCCCGAGCCGGGCCGCCTCGGTGGCCAATCGCTCCCGCAGGTCGAGGTGCCATGGGCCCGGCCCGTCGGCCGGCGCTCCGCAGCCTTGCATGACCTCAGAACCAACTTCATAGCATGGACCGCAAATGCCAATGCCGCAATGCATTGAGAGATCGCTAGGACCGGAGCCAGCGACGGCGCAGAGCCGCTCGACGCCGCGGCCCAGGATTCCGCCGGCCGTGCCCCGCCAGCCCGCGTGCAGCAAGGCCACCCCGCGGGGGGCGGCGAGATAGACGGGAATGCAGTCGGCCACGGTCACGGTGAGGAGCACGCCGGGGGTGGTGGTGACCCAGCCATCGATCCCTTCCACCTGAACCCAGCCGCGGCCGGGGCCCGCGGTCATCACCTCGACCCCGTGGACCTGCTGGCCCAGCATCACGCTGTCGAAGTCGGAATAGGTCTGCCGAAAGGCCCGCCAGCGGCGCATCGTCTCGCCCACCGGCGACTCACTCCAGAGGCCCAGGTCGAAGCCCCGGCCCGGCTCCGCGCCGCGGCCGGTAATGCCCGCCACCAGCCCGGCCTCCGCCCTCCACTCGTTCAGCTCGAACCGGGGCACCGGTCCGGGTACCGGCGCCTCGGTCCGGCTATCCATCCACCCGTTCGATCTCGGCGCCGAGGGCGCGAAGCCGCTCGTCGATCCGCTCGTAACCCCGCTCGATCTGCCCGATGTTGTGGATCGTGCTCGAGCCGTCGGCCGCGAGCGCGGCGAGCAGCATGGCCATGCCGGCGCGGATGTCGGGGGACTCGACGATGCCGCCCTTGAGCGGACTGGGCCCGGAGATGACCGCGCGATGCGGATCGCAGAGCACGATCCTGGCGCCCATGCCGATCAGCTTGTCCACGAAGAAGAGCCGGGACTCGAACATCTTCTCGAAGACCAGCAGCATCCCCGCGCACTGCGTCGCCGCGACGATGGTGGTGGACATGACGTCGGCGGGGAACGCCGGCCAGGGGCCGTCCTCCAGCTTGGGCACGTGCCCGCCGAGGTCGGGGCGGATGCGCCGTTCCTGGTCGGCGGCGACGGTGAGCCGGGTACCTTCGACCCGCGGCCGGACGCCGAGCCGCTCGAGCCCCAGGAGCGTGCTGCGCAGATCCTCGGGCCGGACCGGATCGATGTTGATCTCGCCGTTGGTGACCGCAGCGAGGCCGATGAAGCTGCCGATCTCGATGTGATCGGGGCCGATCGTGTAGCGGGCGCCGTGCAGCGGCTTCCCGCCCTCGATGGTGTACACGTTGGAGCCGATACCCTCGATCTGCGCGCCCATCGCCACCAGCACCCGGGCGAGGTCCTGCACGTGCGGTTCGCAGGCGGCGTTGCGCAGATGGGTGCGTCCCTTGGCCTGTACCGCGGCCATGAGGGCGTTCTCGGTCCCGGTGACGCTGGGCTCGTCGAGGAAGATGTCGCTCCCGGTGAGACCCTTGGCCTCGAGCTCGTAGCGATCGCCCACCATGACCGAGGCGCCGAGCTGCTCCAGCGCCAGGAAGTGGGTATCGACCCGGCGCCGACCGATCACGTCGCCGCCGGGCGGCGGCAGCGTCACCGAGCCGAAGCGCGCCAGCAGCGGTCCCGCCAGCAGGATCGACGCGCGAATGCGGGCGCAGAGCCCGGGATCGAGCGGCTTCGGCCGGACCGCGCGGGTGTCGACCCGGACCGCGTTGGGACCGGTCCACTCGGCGCTGGCGCCGAGATCGACCAGCAGCGCGAGCATCGTCTCGACGTCCCGGATGTGCGGGATGTTCTCCAGCTCCATCGGACCGTCGGCGAGAACCGTGGCGGCGAGAATCGGGAGCGCAGCGTTTTTGTTGCCGGCGGGACGCACGGTGCCGCGCAACGGACGGCCGCCGCGCACGAGAAAACGAGGAGGCATGGCCAAAGCTGACCAGGGCCGGTGCACCCGTCAAGCGCGTCGAGGGGGTTGCGGCCACTGGAGGACCCCTTTGTATTCAGCGGAGCGCCGTGCGCACTCAGCCAGGAGGACCCGCCCATGGTGACACTCTCGCTGCTGCAGGCCGCCGCCACCCCCGCCTGGGTGGGGCCGACGATGGCGATCTCGCTCGCGGTGATCGCGCTCTCCGTGCTCGGCATGGCGATCGTGGTGGGCAGGTCGGTGCTCCGGCTCGTGGCGCACCGGAAACGAATTGCCGCGGTCTTCGACACCCTGCAGGAGGACGCGCAGCAGGCGCTGGTCGCCGCGCGCCGGCTGACCGAGCAGGCCCAGGATCTGATGGTCCTGGTCCGGCACGAGGCCGGGGCGTTCGCGGAGACCAGCCGGCGGGTCCGCCGGAAGGTGGTCCGGGGGGTCGATCGGGTGGAGGAACGGCTGGCCGATCTGGAGACGCTCTACGACGTGGTGCACGACGAGGTCGAGGACACCGCCCTCGACGTGGCGGCCGCGCTCCGCTCGGCGCGACAGGGCAACGGCATGATCGGGCGGGTCCGCCGCCTGCTGGTGCCGAGCCGGCGGTGAACCGCCGACTCGCCATCGCGCTGCTGGGCGTGGGGCTGGTGTGGCTGGTGTATCCCGCCCCGGCCCACGCCTGGACCCCCGGCACCCACATCTATCTCGGCGGGTCGGTGCTGGCGAATCTCCAGCTCCTGCCCGCCGTCGTCTCCGACCTGCTCCGCGTCTTTCCCTTCGATTTTCTCTACGGCAACATCGCCGCCGACTCCTCCATCGCGAAGCACTACGCGCCGCTGGGCCGGCACTGTCACTACTGGCACGTGGGCCAGGAGATCCACGACCTGGCCGAGTCCGACGCCCTCCGCGCCTTCGGGCTGGGCTATCTCTGTCATCTCGCCGCGGATACCGTCGCGCACAACTATTTCGTGCCCCGCCAGCTCATGCTGACCAGCAGCACCGCGGCGGTGGGACATTCGTACTGGGAGACCCGGGTCGAGACGCATCTGGGTGACGCGTACGCCCGCGCGGCCAGGGACGTGATCCGGCTGGACCACAGCGAGGCCGACGCGCACCTCGACCGGATCATCTCGCCCACGATCTTCAGCGTGCGCACCAACCGCCGGCTGTTCCGCGGCATGGTCCGCCTGACCGAGACCCAAGGGTGGCAGCGCGCCAGCCAGGTGGCCCGGGAGTACAGCCGCTGGCAGCTGGCCGATCCCGACGTGGAGCAGCACCTCGGGCTGTCGTTCGACTACATGATCGAGCTCCTCGCCGGGCTCGCCGTCACCGCACACCAGCTCGACCCGTCGGGGGAGCGGCCGCTCAAGGTGGCCAAGGAGCTGCGCCGGCGGGTGCTGCGCGACGCCGGCAGGCGCAACTCGGCCAAGCTGCGGAGCGAGGCGCAGGATCACTTCGGCCTGCCCGACCGGCCCCTGGCCCACTGGCCCCGCGCCGGAGAGAAGCTGCCCTGGCGTGCCCCCGAAGGCTCCGCGCCCTCGCCCCGCTCCCTGGTGGACCGGACCGGCTGACCGCTCCCTCGCTCGACCCCGATGAGGTCGTCCGCCGGCTGGGGCTGATGCCCCACCCCGAGGGTGGCTTCTACCGGGAAACCTTCCGCAGCCCGCTCCTCCTCTCGCTTCCCGACGGACGGGAGCGATCCGCGTCGACCGCCATCTACTATCTCCTTCCTCCGGGCACCTTCAGCGCCTGGCACCGGGTCGCATCGGACGAGGTGTGGCATCACTACGCCGGCGGCCCGCTCCGGTTGTACCTGCTGGGCCAGGGCGAGCGTCGGCTCGAC